>CAJXVQ010000023.1 GCA_913060685.1 uncultured Verrucomicrobiales bacterium | reverse complement strand
CGAGATCAGCCTCGGTCTCGTGGGCTCGGAGATGTGTATAAGAGACAGATCCCGTGGTGGGCGAGGGTGGCGAGGTGTTGGTCTCCGGCGACCTGGAACATTCTCGTCTTGCGGAGGAGCTCCCAGGCTTCATTACGTCGATGGGTGGGCCAGCCATGGGTGTCGCGATCGTTAAGCCCAAAACCGTATCCACTGTTGGCGTGGGTGTGGATGTTGCCGAAGGGTGATTGGGAGATGACGCACTTGACGGCTTGGTCATCCCAGTCGTCGGCCCAGGCCCGGAGGAAATCTTTTTGTCGGGTGCCAAGGAGAAACTGCTGGTTGAGATCGACGGGTGGGTTGTCTCTTCCGGTTTTAAATTTGCGATCCTCAAGAATGGCGAAGCCGACATCGCCATAGATCATTCCGGTGAAGTACGGCGGGATTCCCTGGGCGACGGGGGGGGCGGGTTGAACCGGGTTGTATGGGTCGGTGTCGGGGAGATGCGAGGTTTGGGTTCGTTCGAGCATCTTCACCCAGTTGGCGGGTTCTTCGTAGCCGCCGGAATTTTGGCTGTTGGTTGCGATGCCACCTTCTCCCCAGAGGTTGCCTTGGTAGACATCGTGATCATCAGGGATGCAAATGGTGGGCATGATGCGGGTGACATCGCGTGCCTGGAGGACCCAGAGATACCATTTGTAAAGGTAGTCGTGGTGGCGGTTGAAGTCTGTGCCACTGTCTTCCGGGGTGGGTTGGCCTTCATAAATTTGATCTCCGAGAGCGAGGAAGACATCGGGATCCTGTTTGATGATATTGGTGAAGGCGAGGGTATTGGGTTGCCAAAGTCTGACGGGTGACCAGTCGAAGCCATCATTTTGGACGGCTCCATCGGCGATGCGTTGGCAGGTGGTGGCAGCGAGGGTGATTTGGGTTTGGTCGACGGGGTTTTTTCGAACGGTGCCGGTCCAATGGTAGGGGACGTCATTGATTCCAACGGTGATGCGGAATTCGGTATCGCGGGTGTCATCCCAGGCTGGGATCTTAAATGTCGCAGTGTAGGAGGAGAGGTTGTCGGTGTTGTCGATGGCGGTGGTGGCGATCTCGGTCCAAGCGTTCCCATTCCAGGTTTCGAGGCGGACGGGTCCGGAGGAAGCGAGATCTAAAGGAGCAAGCTGTGTGGTGAGCTTAAGGGTTTGGCGGCTGAGGGTGTACATTGCCCCGAGGATGGCGAGGTGGCGTTCGGGATTGGGGTCGAGTGCGGGGCCGGTGCCGGAAAAATCATCGAACCAGAAGCGGGCGTCATTCGCTCCTTTGTGAGAGAGGAGTCCCATGGAACCCAGGAGCTGATCGGAGGGGACCTCGGTCGTGGCGGTGCTGAGGAGGTCATCGGTTGGAGAGAAGGCAGAGAGAGAGAGTTGATATCTTCCGGTATCGGGGAGGTAGGTCGCAGTGAGATCGAGGCGGGCATCAGCGGGGAAAGTGGCGGGGGCTGTTCCGATTGAAAGGGTGTTGGTGGTTCCGGTGGTGAGGTCTTCGATGATGGCGGCACCGTCGCCTCGAAGGCCGATGAAGAGTCCAAAATCCCGTCCTAACCCATCGTGAACGAGGAGTGCTCCCCGCCAATCGAGAGCGGGTCCGGAGCCAAGGAGGAAGCCGGTGCGGGCGTTTGTGGAGAGGGTGCCGGCGTGCCGGCCGGTGCGAACTGAGAGCGAGAAGTTTACGCCATTGCCCCGCAGAGTGGTGTCGACTTTGTGGAGGGTGCGGCGATCGCGGCTTCCGAGGATGCAGTTGACGCGGCCATTGTTGACCTGCCAGTCGTGAAGGCGGTTTCCCCAGAATCCGGGGCCGGGCCAGACTTGATCAGGTGTGCTGTCCCAGTTGATGGCGAAGTCGCCGGTGGGAGCAGTTGCAGACCAGGTGTCAAGGCGGACGTTATCGATGGATTGAAAGTTGTTGGCTGCAGATGGGGTAGAGCGGAAGCGGATGCCGAGTGGTTTGCCGGCATGGGCGTCGAGGGTGGTGGGAGGAATGGCAAGGTGATAGTGGTTCCAACTTCCGGCGGTGGATGACTTGAAGTCGAAGGTGCGGGTTGCGATCACTTCGGGAGTTTCGGCATTGTCGACATAGAGGTCGGCGATGAAGTTTCTGACGACGGGAGTTCCGCTGGAGGTGCCGCGTTGGAGAGTGAAATTTTCGATGCGGGTGAACCCCCCGCCGCCATTGATGGCTTGGAACGAGGCGAAGAGCTTTCGTCCGGAAGCGGAGGTTGGGCTGGGATTGAAAAGAGAGGTTTGCGTTTCGTAGGTGGCATCGATGCTTGAGAGCGCGGAATCGAGAGACTGGATGGTGGAGGCGGTGCCGGTGATGAGATCGTCATCTGTGGTGAAGAGCGTCACTTGAATCCGGTTCGAGGCATCGTTCCAATTGAAAGCATCCCGCCATTGGTAGCTGACCTGGAAGACGTCGCCTTCACTCAAAGTGTAGCCGGTATCGATGGCGTAGCGGCGTTGTTCATTGGCAGCGAGGACGGCATTTCGGGTGCCATCGAGCGAGGTGTTGGCGGGATTGAAGCGCGTGGCCTGGATGGCTTGCCCGCTTGTCCCGAGGTTAAACCATTCCGGGGTTTCGGCGAAGTTACGGCCGTCGATGGCGGAAGTGTCCTCATTGAAATCGCCGTTTCGGAGGCCGGGACCGACGAGAGTAAGATCCGGAGTGAAATCTCCTCCGGGAGTGGCTCCTGAGAAGATGGCGGCATCGAAACGGAGCGAGTAGGAGGCTCCTTCTTCGATGAGTGTTTCGGTGAGTTGGTGGATTTCTCCATCGTCTTCAAAAGTGAGTCGCCAGCCGCCGTTTCCATAGTCCGTGCGATCGTTGATGACTTGTCCGGTACCTTCCCAACCCAGGACGGAGGGGTCTGAGACGAGGGTGCGATCGATGCCATTATTGATCTCGCCTCCGGGGTTGGTGAGTGGAATTGGGGTGGCTTGCAGGAGCGCTGCGGGGGTGAGGAAGGCGAGGAGGAGTTTCATGGGGCTGAGAAAGAAAATGGTTTCGATCGATTGATCGAAACCGTGGAAAATATGAGACGGCTTGACAATTTAGGAGTCGATTTTGATCCGCCAAAATCTCTTTTGTGCCGCGCCGGGATCGGTGAAGGTGAAGGCGATCTCGCCAGGAAAAGAAGTTGTGTCGGCGGTTTCATCGACACTGATTTCCGAGACATTTTCCGAAAAATTCAAATCATTGGTCGATTCGATGAGATAGGTGGCTCCGGTGTCTGTCCAGCGAAGGGTCACTTCTTTGGTGGCGGGATTGAAGGTGGCGTTGGTGATTTCGAGCGATTGAGTTGAGGCCCTAAGGGAGAGGGTGCTGCCCTCGACGGAAAAAACCTTATCAAAGGGAGTGGTGTTGGAGCCGTTGAAAAGGAGAGTTCCATTGGTGTGGAATTCTTCGAAGGTGAGTTGGGTCGCGTCGGCGATGGTGAGGGTGCCGGTGCTGCTGTCGGGGAAGTTGATATACCGTTGGTCGGTGATCCCATCGAGCGAGTTGGGAATATACTCTCCGGCCCCGATGCTCACTTCTCCTCCGGAGATTGTGACGACAATATTGTTGTCGGCGGCGCTCATGCGGAGGCTGTAGGTATCCAGGGTCCCCCCGGAGATATTGAAGAGGGTGTTGGCTTCGTCGATGACCCGGGTATCCATGGAAACGTTTCCCATCGTGAGTGTTCCTCCGGAGACGTTGATGGTGCTGGTATTTTCCTGGTTGTTAAAATTGATGACATTGTTCATCGTCATGGACCCGTTGGCGACATTCAGAGTGAACCCACCGTCCTCTCCGCCGCCGACGGCCGCTGAAATGGCGGCGATTCCTCCGAGGTTGGCAGTGCCTCCGTTGATACTCACAGTGGCGCCGCCGTGGAGGCGAACGACTCCGCCTCGTTGCCAGGTTCCGCCCTGGATATCGAATTTGGTTTCACCCATGATTTCGTTCAAGAGATATGAGGTGGAGCCATCAGTGAGGGTTCCTTCGGTAAGGACAAGGTCCCAGCCATCAAGATTGTTGTCTGAAGGCCAGATGGCATCGGACGAGATCGTGCCTTGGTTGGTCAGAGTGGGGAGGCCGTTGTTCCAATTGATCGCGTCAATGATACTGTCGGGAGTTCCCGTAAAGGTGGTCTGGGCGCTCAAAGCAGCAGAGCCGAGCATGGAGAGAATGACGAGATGTTGTTTCATGGGTTTTAAGGTTGGGAGGCTGGACGATGAAAAAAGGCTCCAATTTCACAAGAGGAGCCTTTTGAAATGGAGAATATGATCGTTTCTGTTAAGAGCGTTTCCGCCGGATATAGGCGGCGAGGCCAATCAGGGAAAGAAGAGCGCTGGATGGTTCGGGAACGGATTGAAGCGAGATGGTGTCGCCGGAGACCTGGAAGGTTGAGCCAAAGGGAGAGGAGTTGTCACCGTCGGCGAGAAGGGTGCCATTGGTGTAGAGCCCTTCAAATGTTGCCTGATCGGCTCCATCAAGTTGCCAGGTGGCGGAGCCCCCCGGGCTAAAGTTGACGTTTCTTTGATCGGTAATCCCGTCAGTGGAATTCGGATTGTAGCCACCAGCTCCGACAATGAATTGTCCATCGCTTAGTGTGACCACGATGTTGTTATCCGCGGCCGACATGTTCAGGCTGTAGGTGCTCAGGGTTCCTCCGGTGAGATTGAAGAGAGAGTTTGATTCATCAATGGTCCTGGTATCTGAGGCAACGTAACCCATGAGAAGGGCGCCGGCCGAGACATTGATGGTGCTGAGGTTGGCCTGATTGTTGAAGTTAATGACGTTGTTCATCGTCATGGTGCCGCCCGAGACATTCAGGGTGAATCCGCCGTCCTGTCCGCCCCCGGCGGCCGCTGAAATGGCGGCAATTCCTCCGATGTTGGCGGCTCCGCCACTTACGGTCACCCCGGCGGCTCCGTGCATCCGGACAACCCCGCCTCGTTGCCAGGTTCCGCCCTGGATCTCGAAGATGGTCCCTCCATAGATCTCATTTGTGCTGAATGAGGTCGATGCGTCGGTAAGAGTTCCCTCAGTCAGGACGAGGTCCGCTCCGTTGAGATCATTGTCTGAGGGCCAGGCGGCATCGGTTGAGATCGTTCCTTGATTGCCAATTGCGGGAAGTCCGGCATCCCAATTCGCGCTGTCAAAAATGCTATTTGGCGATCCGGTGTAGAGGGTCGCTGAATAGAGAGACGAGGGTAAAAGGAGGGGAATGAAAATCGCTTTGAAAGTCATAACGCTCGATTTTTTGAATTTTTCCACGCTGTCGGCAAGGCAAATATTTCCAATTGAGAGCTAACGGGAGACCTGGAGTCGGACGAAGTGGCGAGGGGACGTGGCGTTAGCGAACTCGACGGTGACTTTGTGAAGGGAGGGGGCGTAGAAATCTTCTTCAATGGAGACCGAGCCTTCCATGCCGTCGATTTTTTCGTCCCATGCTCTCAGGTCGTTTGAGAACTGGGGAACTGGCTCCAGATAGGTCGCTTGGGCTGAAAGAGGAAAGGTGACGATGGTGGCCCCACCCGGAGCTTGGAATTGGATGGGAATTTCCTGATCGGCATTGTTTGGGTTGGTTCCGATGGTGAATTCAATTCCATTTGGGAGTCCGTCTTTGTCCGGGTCGGCGTTGAAGGTGGCGTCATCTCCGGTGAGGTTGTGGGTGGTTTGTGACCAGGCGGTGAAGGGGTCGGTGTTGCTCACGAGGGCGATTTGGTTTCCGCCAAAGGCGTAGTCGAGCGAGTAGCCGGCAGGGAGGTTGGTGATGGTGGCGAAGGCGCCGTTGAGAGTCCCGTAGGATGCGATGGCATAGATGGGCTCGGTGAAGCCACCGCCGAGGTCGCCGAGGGTGAGGGTGGCTTCGGTGATATCGAGCTGGCCAGTGACGTCGAAGCGGTCGCCGGAAGCTCCGTCGATCTCGATACGCAGTGCGCCGATGGTGGCATCATTGGTCGCGGTGAGGGTTCCGGTTGATTGCCCGGGAGAGATTGTTCCCGTGCCGAGGATGTTTGTTTCGACGGTGCCGTTTCCTCCCAGGACGCCATTTGGGCCGAGCACAACTTCTGCGGTTGCTGAGAGGTTGACGGTGGGAGCGAGGGTGAGTTGTCCGCCGTTGATGGTGGTGGTTCCGGTGTAGGTTGGGCTGGTGGTGAGAAGGAGGCTGGAAGATCCGGTTTTGGTCAAACTTGCGGAATCAAGATACTCGCTGATCCTGCCGTTCAGGGAGAATGACGAGGTGCCATCACCCGAGATGAGGAGGTCGTGGTAGAGGACGAAGGGGGTATCGATTTGATAGGAAAAATCCGGCCCGGTGCTGGCGAGCACGAGGTTGGGAGATGCTCCGGACAGGCTATCGGTGAAGAGTAACTCGTTTCCGGCGATGGTGGCTGACTGCGGGGCGGTGCCTGCGAACTGCCCTGTCATTCCGAGGGAGTTGAGCATGAAGGTGAGGTCGGTGGGGCGTGTGAGATTGTTGCTGGCGGTGTAGGAGAAATTGTCTGTTGCGGGGAACTCGAGGACGCAGCCGGCGAAGGAGTCGAGCTTCAAAAAAGTGTCTGGTAAATTGGTGTCGGGATCGAGCCAGACATTTTGAGTGGACCAGGTGAGTGTGACGGGCGGGCTGTCTCCGCCGCCTTCGCCGAGAGTGCCCCGGTCGAGGGTGAAGTCATCCAGTCGGGCAAAGCCTGATCCGGTTTGAGCCGAGTTGAGCGAGAGGAACAAGCGTTGGCCATTGGCCGAAGCGGGGATGGGACTAAAGAGGGCGATTTCTGTTTGGTAGGTCGAGTCGGTTTTGGAGAGTCCCGAATCCAGCGATTGAATGTGAGTTGGTGTGCCGGTCAGGGTGTTATCGGTGGTGATGAAGAGACTGATCCTAATTTTATCGTTGGCGTCATTCCAGTTCGAGGCGTCCCGCCATTGATAGGTGGCCTGGAAAATCTCTCCTGTGGCGAGGGTGTGGTTGGTGTCCAAACCAAATTCGCGGCTCGCGGTTTCCGCGATGATCCCGTTGCGGGTTCCGTTGGCCGCGAGCGAGGTTTGCGTGGCATTGAGAGTTCCATTGTCCGATCCGATATTTTGCCAGGCGGCTGTTTGCTCGAAGGTTTGGGCTCCGGCACCGCCGCCGGCGTTGAAGTCCCCATTGAGGATGGCTCCTCCGATCAGTGAAAGATTCGAAGTGAAGGGGCCAAGGTCGATGGGTTGGGGATTGAAAACAAAGCGGTCGTTGAGATTGATGGTGTTGGAGCTTTGGTTGAGTCCGGCATGGCGTGGCTTGTCGGCACCGACTTCGAAGGCGGTAAAGTCACGAAGGAGTTCCGCGACGACTTCTGGATTTACGGCTGCAAGATTGTTGGTTTCTCCGATGTCGGTGGAGAGATCGTAGAGTTCGAAGGGGGTATTCGCGGAGTTCTTGCTAAGCTTCCACTTGTCTTTACGAACGCTCACTTTGGCCTCGGACCGGATGGTGATGACCTCGTGCGGCTTTCCGGTCTTGGCCCCGGTGAGAAAAGGAATGAGGCTGACGCCATCGATGTCGGTGGGCGGGGTGGCTCCACTTGCTTCGAGGCAGGTGGGGAGGATGTCGATGGAATGAATGGGCTCGTGGTAGGTTTCATTGGATGGAAGGCCGGGCCCGGCGACGATCATGGGGACGCGGGTGCCTCCTTCATAGACTGATCCTTTGAAGTTATTGAGAGGAGTGTTGACGGTGCCGATGTTTCGGGCTCCTCCGTTGTCATTGATGAAAATGACGAGGGTGTTTTCGGTGAGGGAGACCGAGCCATCACCGGCGGGGTCATTGAGTTTGTTGAGGATGTTACCGATCTCCTTGTCCATGGTCAGGACCATGGAGGCGTATTCCTTGCGGGTGCCGGTGAGGGAGGCGAGGCGCGGGTCATTGAAATCAGGAGAGGGGCCAATGGGGCCGTGAGGGGAGGTGAAGGCGACGTAGAGGAAGAAGGGATCATCGTCGCTGTAGTGGCGATCGATGAAATCCACCGCACCGATTCCGAAGGCGTTGGTGACGTAGTTGTCGGTGGTGTTCCACGGTGCGGTGGTTTCGAGGACGGTATCGGAGAAGGGGGAGGTGAGGGTTTCGCGAAGTTCCCCCGAGCCGGTGGTCGAGCCGATGGTGTAGTTGCGCGAGCCTTTCCAGATGCCGAAGAATTCATCGACGCCCTGGTTTTCGGGACGATTGCCAAGGCCGTTGTCGTTGGCGCGGGCACCGATGTGCCATTTGCCGATGGCTCCGGTGGTGTAGCCTTCGTCGCCCATGCGGTCGAAGATGGTGGTGGTATCGGGAGAGAGTCCGTCGATGGCGGAGGCGCCGGTGAGGTTGTTGATGTTGTATTCGTATCCAATGCGCTGCTGGTAGGAGCCGGTGACGATGGCGGCGCGGGAG
Organism: uncultured Verrucomicrobiales bacterium; assembly: GCA_913060685.1. Classification (GTDB taxonomy): domain Bacteria; phylum Verrucomicrobiota; class Verrucomicrobiia; order Verrucomicrobiales; family Akkermansiaceae; genus SW10. Next base: position 16,581 of record CAJXVQ010000023.1, on the reverse strand, counting down.
GGAGAGCAGACCGCAGCGGTGTAGGCGTTGGTGAGAAGAGTGCCTCGACTACGAAGGGCGTTGAGGTTTGGAGTCGGGACCGGGCTGGGAGCTTGGCCGGGATTTACGGTTTGGAGGTAGTCGTCCATGAATTCCCAGTCGGCGTAGCCGGCATCGTCCGAGATGATGACGACGACATTGGGTTGCTGGGCGAACAGGGGGGAGGTGAGGAGGATGGCGAAGAGAGATGCGAGTTTCATCGAGAGTTGCGGGGAGGTTAAGGTTCGGATTGAACGAGATCAAGGCGGCGGTTGTGAAGGGATCGGGGCCGGATCGTGGAATTTTGAAAGCGCGCGTTGAAATGCTTGGGGGAGCGGGTAGGGTCCGGCCTATCGAAATCGTGACGGCATCATCTCAAAAAATCATCCATGGGGCAGGTTCGTTGTTGGATCTGCCAAATTTTGTTTCAGGTAAGGCCTTGATCGTGACTGATGAAGGAATTGTGAAGGCGGGGCATGTGGCGCGGGCGGTGGCTTTACTGGATGAAGTGGTCGTCTTTGACGAGGTGCGGGAAAATCCCACCGAATCGGATGTGGCGCGGTGTGCGGAGTTTGCGCGGGAGGTGAAGCCGGATGTCATTATTGGTCTGGGTGGGGGAAGTTCGATGGATACCGCGAAAGGAATTTTGTTTCTCCTGAGCGGAGGTGGGACGATGTCGAATTACCACGGGCACGGGAAGGCGGTAGGGGAGATGTTGCCTTTCATCGCGATTCCTACGACGGCGGGGACGGGGAGTGAGTGCCAGAGTTATGCGGTTTTGAGTCGCGACGGTTCGCACGAGAAGATGGCGTGTGGTGATCCACGGGCGCTGGCGAAGGTGGCGATTTTAGACCCTGAGTTGACGGAGTCGATGCCGCTGAAGGTGGCTCGGTTGACAGCACTGGATGCGCTTTCCCATGCTCTCGAGAGTGCGGTGTGCAATAAGCGAACGGATGAGTCGCAGCGATTTTCCTTTGAGGCCTTTTGGAAGATTGAGCCCGTGATTGAGGATGTTTTGAAAGGGACGGCGACGGTGGCACAGCGAGGTGAGATGTTGCAGGGGGCGGCTTTGGCGGGTTGTGCGATTGAGGCGAGTATGTTGGGGGCGGCGCATGCCTCGGCGAATCCTTTGACGGCGCATTTCGGGGTGGTGCATGGGCGGGCGGTGATGACGACGCTGCCTTCGGTGATGCGTTGGAATACCGAAGTGGTGGGAGAGGTTTATGAGGAGCTGAAGCCGGGTTTGATTGAGTGGGTTGAGAAGCTCAGGGACTTGGCTGAATTGGAGCCGGTGCGGGTGGATGACGAGATGATTTCGCAGCTGGCGGAGGAGGCCGCGAAGCAGTGGACGGGGCAGTTTAATCCACGGCCTTTGACGAAAGAGGACTTTGAGGCGCTTTATCGGAGTGCTTTGGGGAGTTGAGAAAGCTGGATTGCTTGGCGGGGGATTTGTGGCAGGGTGGAGCCATGAAGAGATTGATTTTCGCGGTTTTGGCACTGGGCGTTTCAGCGTGCCAGAGTGAGGAGAAGGCGGTGGTGAAAGGAGAGAGGGAAAGTTGGCCAATTTCGCGTGGTGGCGCCGGATTGTCCGGAGAGGTCGGCGTGGCCTTGCCGGCGAAGCCCGACATCAAGTGGATGTTTCCGACGGAAGGCGCGATCGTGGGTGAAGCGGTGGTGAGTGCGGATACGGTGGTTTTTGGAAATAGCGCGGGCCTTCTGACGGCGGTTGATTTGGAGACGGGGAAGAAGAAGTGGCAGCGGGAATTTGAGCAGAGCTTTGAGGCGGCTCCGGCGATTCTGGGAGATACGATTTTTATTGGGTGTGAAGATATGAAGCTTTACGCGCTTGAGTTGGCGACCGGGAAAGAGAAGTGGGCGATTGAGACGGATGATAAGATCACGGCGGGGGTGAATTTGACGAAGAGTCCGGATGGCAAGGCGACTTGGATTGTTTTGAACGGATATGACGGGGTGTGTCGGGCGCTGGATGCGTTGACGGGGAAGGAGATTTGGAAGCACGAAACCGAGCAGCCCATTAACGGGACACCGGCAGTGGTGGACGGAAAGTGGGTCGTCTTTGGCGGGTGTGATCACTACCTCTACACCCTGAATCTGGCGGATGGGAAAGCCTTGAAAAAAGTAGAGGGCGAGGCCCCGATCGTTTCGACCGTGGGCACGGAGGGTAGTTTTGTGGCCTGGGGGGATCACTCAAACAAGGTGATGGGAGCGGATCTGGAAACAGGGCAGTTGAGCTGGAAATACAGCGACCGGAAATTTCCGTTTATGGCGGCCCCGGCGGTGGATAAGAAGAATGTCTACATCGGCGGGCGGGATAAAAAGATTCACGCGATCTCACGTGCGAGTGGTGATGCGGTGTGGACTTATAAGACGGGGGGACGGGTCGAGAGCTCGCCGATTCTGTTCACCGATGGTCTCGTTTGTGGATCAAGTGACGGACGGGTTTATGCGCTCGGACTGGAGAAGGGGGAGGAGATTTGGAAGATCGATCTTGGGGAGTCGATGGTGGCGGCAGCGTCTTATGCCAAGGGGACGATTTTGATCGGGAGCGAGGACGGGACGCTTTTTGCGCTGGGGAAGAAGAAATGAACGTCGAGCGCCCAATTTTAATTATTTGGTTGGAGAGGTTTTTGAACCGCGGAATACGCGAAACTTGATTGGGGGGCGGAGAGAGAGTCTTGGGAAATCTGTGTCAATCTTTGCCTAATCCTTCCTTAATCTGTGGTTGGATTCTTTTTGTGATGATGGAGGTTGAGGGCAGGGAAACAGGCGGGACGCCTGTGCTACGTTTTGGGCACAGACCAGAGACTGTGCTCCGTGGCTAGACTTTGGCGTCGAGCCATTTGCCTTTGAAGGCGATGACGAGGAAGAGGGCGGCCTGGATGAAGAGGTCGACGGTCATGAAGGTCCAGATCACGTTGAGGGTGAGGGTGCCGTAGTGATCGAAAAGGGTGAGGCCAATGACGCGGACGAGAATAAGGCAGGTGAAGGACCAGCCCATGACGGTTTTGGTGGCACCTGCTCCGCGGAGACAGGTTTTGAGGACAATGGTGGTGGCGAGGGCGGGTTGGAAGATGCCGCAGATGAAGACGAGGGGAACGGCGTTGGCGATGAGTTGAGAGGCCTGGGCATCGGTCTCGGGAAGGATGAGGTGGACAATGACCTCGGGGGCGATGAGGAAGAAGGCTCCGAAGGCACTCATGAGAGTGAGCGCGAAAAGCCAGGCGGTGCGGAGGGCTTTCATGGCCATGGCGGGATTGTTGGCCCCGAGGTATTGGCCGACGAGGGTGGCGGTGGCGGTGCCGATGGCGAAGCCGGGAAGGAAGGAGAGGGACTCGACGCGGATGGCGATGAAGTGAGCGCCGAGAGCTCCATCGAAATTGAGATTGGTGATGAAGCGCAGGACATAGGCGTGGATGAGCCACATACCGAGCATTTCGATGCCTTGAGGGAGGCCGACCCGGCCGATACGGGTCATCATTTCGCGCTGAGGAACCCAGTTGGCGTCGCGGAGGGTGAGGGTTATTTCATCTGAGACAGGTTCCTTTTGACGAAAGAGAAGGATGAGGACGATGGCGGCACCGAGGAACCAAGCGAGGAGGCTGCCCCACGCGAGTCCGTCGATGCCCATCCCGCCAAAGGGGGGATCGAGGAAGACGAAGCAGGCGCTGAGGGTGACATTGCTCAGATTGATGATGAGCATGATGAAGAAGGGGGAGCGGGTGTCGCCGATGGCGCGGAGGGCATTCGTGCAGGCGTAGAAAACGCCGAGGATGGGGCAGGACCAGGCGAGGATGGAGAGGTAGTCGAAGGCATCCGAGGCGGCGGCGTCCGAGAGGCCGAAGGCCTTGATGAGTTGGTGGAGACCGAGGCGGATGATGAGTCCGGAGAGGGTTCCGAGGAGAAGCCCGGCGAGGATGCCTTGGACGAGACCTTCGCGTGCTTCCCCGGGTTTGCGCGCACCGGCAGCTCGGGAGATGATGGCGAGGACGCCGGTGGCGACCGAGCCCTGCAGAATCATCATGAGCCACATCATGTAGCCGCCCAGGGCGAGGGCATCCATGGTGGCGACGCGGGCATCGCCATCATCCATGCGGGTGGCGAGGATGAGGTCCACGGTGTTGACCATGAAGCTGAGGATTTGCTCAAGAAGGGGCCAGATGGCGAGGGAGATGACCTGGCGTCCGAGTGACATCCGGCCCAAGCGCCCGGCGAGGGAGCCATCGGCTTCCTGAATTTTCGAGCGTTGCTCGGCTTCGATGATTTTTCCAGGTCGGGCCATCTTCGGGCAGGGACATAGCGGACGCCGGGCCGATCGGACATTTTTTAAACACAAAACTGCCGGAACCTCTCGAAAGAAGCCCCGGCAGTCTTAGATCACTTGCGACCCGGATTCCCGCACTCGCGGGGCCGGGGCAAATGGCTGTTCACCCTAGATGAAAACTAACGTTTAACCGCTTGTTTCGCCGTAAGAGACTCCGGTGAGCGGAAATCGTTCAATTTTTTTAGGCCTTTTTTTAGAATTTTTCCGTTTTAACGTGGAGGGATGAAAATACGGGAGGGAGTGATCAAGGAAACATGTCGTTTGATCCGCGAGGCGCGGAAGCGTTGGAATGCGCATGAGAATCAAGCGTGCCGGCGCGAGAGGGACCGGGCGATCGCCGCTTATGAGGAATTGACGGAGGGTGAGAGGAAGGAGGTTCCGGAGGAATTGCTGGTGTGGCTGCGGTATCGGAGTGAGAAGTATTTTGGTGAAGGGCAAAACGGAAACGGGATGAGCTCGAAGCCGCAGAAGGGGAACAAGGAAAAGAAGAAGGAGAAAATTCCGGAGCATGCGGTGGCTTACCGAAAGATGATGAGTCCGGTGGGTCCGCTTTTTCTCCTGAGTTCCAAGAAGGGACTCTGTGGACTTTACTTTGGCCATCGCATAGAGGTGACGGAATTGCCGAAGGAGAATCCGCGGGATCGATTTTTGAGCCAGGCGGAGAAGGAGCTGGAGGCTTACTTTGAAAACGGTCGTGAGAAGTTTTCGGTCACGCTGGATGCGCGCGGGAGTCCGTTCCAGCGGGCGGTTTGGCGTCAACTGAGTGCGATTCCCTTTGGGAAGACCAGTGGTTACGGGGAGCTGGCCGAAAATATGGAGAACCCAAAAGCGGTGCGTGCAGTGGGGACGGCGAATGGCGCGAATCCGATCTCGATCATCGTGCCCTGCCATCGGGTGATCGGAAAAGATGGTTCGTTGATCGGCTTCGGGGGCGGGCTTGAGATCAAGCGGAAGCTCCTGCAGCACGAAGGAGTGCTTTTGAAAGCGACTTAGCCACCAATGGCGACATCCCCAAGGGGATCGAGGCGCATCGGGTAAACGATGGTCTGTTGCTGCTTGGTGGGGAGGCGGGCGAAGATTTTGGTCCGAGTGACGGAATTTACGGGACGTGAGAAGCCGCACAGGGACGTTTTTTGGACTATTTCGAGGTGAATTGGAGAGAAAGTTTAGCCTCCTGAAATAAGACACACGGGAGACTCAAAAATTAGAAAAAGAGCGAGAAATAAGTTAACTTTCTCAAAATGAGTTAATTAGGTCTATTTCCTGGTATTTTTTCCGATTTATTTTTGTGAAAGAAGCCCATTTCTTGGTTGTCACGAGTGCACAATGTGTTTACATAGTGTTCATGATGAAAGCGCACAATGCTCGACAAGCCGTGAAGGGATTCGCCCTCATTGCGACCATTTCTGTCCTTCTTCTGCTCACGATGGTGGCGGTGGCGTTCCTGTCGCTGTCCGCCCTCACGGTGAAGACAAGCCGCTTTGAGTGGGCGCAAGAAGAAGCACGGGCGAATGCCCGATTGGGTCTGATGATTGCCATCGGAGAACTTCAACGTGACCTTGGCCCTGACCAGCGGATTTCGTTGAGCGCGTCGATTCTGGATGCAAATGCGGACACTCTGACGATCGATGGAGTTGCTAACCCGCACTGGACGGGAGTGATGACTTCGGTCTTTGAGAGAAACCAGAATGGAAGCCCCTTCACCAGAGACATGGATTCGGGTGGACTTCAGGACGCGCGAAGCGGTGGAACTTATAATCCGAGGGATCTGATTTCCAATTACTTTGTCAGCGGTAACGAAGGTGGCCGGGACAAGATGCGCGGCGTGCGCCAATATCAGGATGCTAGAACTGAAACGATTCCCAATGGTCCGGAGGCGATGGACATCGTATCGCGCGGATCCGTCAACAACCCCGAGGATTATGTCCGGGTGAAAAAAGTGGTGACTGAGAAGGAGCAACTCACTCCTGACGGGCGGAGGCAATTTCGGCCAAACGGGGCCTACGCCTACTGGGTGAGCTCCAACAATGTCAAAGCAAACATCGGTCGCCCGGACACCCACCGGAGTGTGCCGATTGATCATACCACCGGTTTCGGAATGCAGCGGATGCTGCACCCGCAGGACACCGAACCGTTTGTGATTACCGGGATCGATCAGGGTCAAGCGAATAGGGATAACCGCGTGTTGAGCCCCAAGACCTTTACCCTGATTAGTGAGCAAAACCGTCTCGGTGTCCTCAATAATTTTCATGCGATGGCCGGTTTCTCCAGCAGCGTGATTTGTAACGTTCGGGACGGAGGGCTTAAGAAAAATCTCTCGGCGTTCCTTCACAGTCAGAGCGGTGATCAGGCACCCGAGATTCAAGATCTCTCGGATCCGAGCCGGACGTGCTACATCGGAATTTCTCCTGGTGACCGCTTGATTGGTCCCCCTAACGAAAGATACGCGGCGATCCGTGACGAGGAATTCGAAGAGTCGGAGTATCATGATGTGGCACCGACCTTTGGTCTGCTCTGGCAGTGGGCGCAACTTGCCGACGAGTTCCGCTTTGGCTATGCTTCAACAGGAATCCGCCCGCAGAAGCAGACAACGGCTCAGCCAGGTGGCGGTCGTGACGACGGTTGGGATAACGGAAAGCCTCTGGTATTGAGAGCTGCATCCGGAGGCAACACTGGTTCCAATGTTTATGACGGTGAAAACCTGAGCCCTGCTGATCCTCGTAACTTGTCTGATGTGAAGATCACGCCGGTGATTGTTGAGGCCTGTGTTTATTACAACCTCGCCACGTATCCGGTCGGCACCGGAACGGAACAGCAGCACGCTTTGAGGCTCTGCCTCTACCCCAGGGTCGGACTTTGGAATCCTTACAATGTTGAGATGACTCTCGACCGGGACATGGTTCTCCAGCTTTTCTTGAATGGTAAAAAGAGCGTTATCTTCAACGATGATAATGCCTTCTCCCGCGAAATCTATTATGGTGGAAGAAGCATTCAGACGATTGAGGGAAGACCTCGCGGAGTGTTTGACGGGCAGTATGGTGGTCAGGTTTATTTCCTCCTGCCGAGTGTCACGATTCCGCCCGGTGAAACGTTCATCTTCTCAATGGGAGGTCCGCCAAGACCCCTTGATCCAGAGACCTTCGCAGGTAACCGCTTGCAAGCCCAAGCTCCTCCTTCTTCTTCGAGCTATCTCTACAAGGACTACCTGCAGACCAATCTCGGTGGTTCCCGGGCTTCATTCGCTCGGGACGACGATGGCAAGCCTTCCGAGCTCATGCCCCAGGCTCCCAGGACCTTTACTGAAAGGGCGCTGAGCCAGAGCGAACACGGTGCGGATAACTACATGTTCATGCTGAAGTATCTGGAAAACGGGGCGACTCGTTTTGCACGGCAGGGGTCACGGGCACCAGACCAGATCTGGGCCAGAGAGCCGCTGTTGGTCTACGGGAGTGTTTCTCTTCAGGCGGGAGGGGGAGACGAGTATCCGGTCAATTGGCCCAACGGCTTCTCACACCAGGTGGTTGCTTTGTCCGGACCGAACGACAGTATCGGTGAAGGCGTTTCTCCCCACCCCTATACCAGGGACGGATTCAGGGTCAGATGGTTGAGAGAGACTGCGGCAAACCAAGGGAACGTCGATAGTCCTCTGATGCTGCAGAGTTCGGCTCTCGGAAACTGGAACCTCAGGGCGTGCTACATCCTCCGGAATCCCTTCGACAATGTTTCCACAAACGCGCCCTACTTCCACGGGATTTACACCCGTGACATGCCAAGTGAAGAATTGAGCTGGAACTCAATCTTTCCGGTTCAACGAGATGGTTTCCAAACGGGGTTTCCCTTTGGGCCCGCTGGATTCGGAGTCGACAGGGTGATCGCTTTCGAGCTCCCCACCCGCGAGGTCGGGATTCCTTCACTCGGATACCTGCGCCATCTCCAGCTTTCGGAGTTTGTGTGGCACCCCAGTTACAGCATCGGTTCCTCTATTGCCGACCCACGCGTCAAGCGGACCGGGACAGTGCCGGAGGAAGATATGAATATGGCGAACCATGGTTGGAATGCTGATGGATTGGCGATCGACTATTGGGCGAATCTTCTCAGGAACATCGTCTACGAACTCTCGGATGATAACCATCTGATCTTCGACATGAGTTATGAGGTGAATCACAACCTCTGGTCGGACTTCTTCCTGACGGGAGCGACGCCGAACCAGATAGCAAACTTTGCGCAGAATCCAGTCGTCAATCCTCTGAAGAACGGGAACCTGCGCCTTTGGGATCGTAACGGTGACCCCACTGATGACTTGAATGACCTTTTCCGCGCCGCAGGACGCCTTATGATCGACGGTGGTTTTGATGTTCACTCGACGAGCAAGCAGGCCTGGAAAGCGCTCCTCGCAACAACCCGTGACACCGGTTACGGATCTCCGGAAAGAACGCCCTTCCCCCGGACTCTCTCGCCTCAGGGTGACGAGAACACGAAGGCGGAATACTCGACCAAGGTCTTCACTGGTTTCCGTAGCTTGGGAGACATCGAAATTGACTCTCTGGCCGAGGCGATTGTTCGTGAGGTCAAGATTCGCGCCCCTTTCCTCGGTCTGTCGGACTTCGTCAATCGTCGTCTCTCTGATGATGACACCGGTCTGAACGGAGCGCTGGAAGCTGCGCTGGAGGCATCGTTGCCAAACCGGGGGCAGAATGCTGAGTTTCCGATGACCCGTCAGGATCTCCCGAATAAGACGACCTTTATCGCGCAGTCAAATCGCGGCACGCCACGTCAGTCGGATACCACGAGAATGGACCAGCGCCTGAAGCCCGCTTCAGCAGGTTACGGCACACCGGGCTACATCACCCAGGGCGACCTGCTCCAAGTGATCGGATCCGGTCTGGTGACCCGTTCCGATACCTTCACGGTGCGGTCCTACGGTGAGTCCCGGGATGTCAATGGCCGCGTTCTTGCCAAGGCATGGTGTGAAGCCGTGGTCCAGCGCACGCCGGAGCCAATCGACCCTGATGAAGTCAGTGGTCTGAATCCAAGGGTTGTCCAGGGCAGCGAGGTGAACTTCGGGCGCCGCTTCAGTATTGTCTCCTTCCGTTGGCTCCATGCCGACGAAGTCTAGGCATTCACCTGAGAGAGTTCATTTCACTCCAAGACAAGGCTCCGGTTTACCGGAGCCTTTTTGTTTTTTCCTCTCGACGAGTCAGGGTTGGTGGGTGAGCTTTTCGGGAAATCCCACCGTCACGCATGAAAGCAATTCCCCTCCTCATTTCCGCGCTCGTCGCACTCCCCGTCGCGATTCACGCCCAGACTCCCAAAGTGCTCGTTGAGAGTGCCCGGGAGAACGCAGCTCAGGCAAATAAAGATGTCCTGATGATTTTCTCAGCTTCCGGTTGGCAAAATGGGAGCAAGACCTTCGAAGAGAAAGTCCTGCAATCCGAGGAATTCAAAAAAGGGATCGAGAAGGATCTGGTGCAGGTTCTCATTCCGGTTCCACGAACAAGGGAAGATGCTCACAAGGAACTTCTGGAGCTTGAGCAAGACTATCGCTTTCAGAGCATCCCCTCGGTGATCCTTACTGATTCCAAGGGCCGTCCTTATGCCTACTCAGCCACGATCAAGGAAAAGCCAGCGGAGTATCTGGCTCACCTGAAGGAGCTTCGCCAGCTTGGTTTGGAGAGAAATAAAATGTTCGAAGCTGGCTCGAAAGCCAAAGGGGTGGAGCGTGCCGAATTCTATGTCAAGGCGCTCAAAACCTTGCCTCAAAACAGTATCGAGAAATTCTATGCTCCGGAATTGGAACTCATTACCAAGGCAGACCCCGAGGGTAAGACCGGGTATGTGCAGGAGATCCAGAAGGCTGCGGCACTGATCGTGGAAAAAGAGCGCTTTAATACGCTGCTTCGTGAAAAGAAGTATGACGAAATCATCAAGGCGTCCAAGGTCGAGCGAGCAAAGCTCAAAGGTGAAGAGGCACAGCGTCTCATGATGTATGAGATCCAGGCTTACTATTCCCAGAACAAGTTGGACGAAGCCAGTGTCGTGATTGAGGAGATGAAGAAACTGGCTCCAGATTCCGATCTCGGTAAGCGTGCGGATCAGTTCCTTGCGCAGATCAAGGGCACCAAAGCCCGTCAGGAGCGGATGAAGGAGGCTGCTAAGAATCCCAAGGTGAAGGTTCCTTCCAAGCCAATTGTTTCCAAGCCGGTTGCCATTGTAAATGACATCAACGAACTCAAGAAAGATGCCAAAGCGATCGAAGATGAATTGGCCAAGGCAATCGCAAACGAGGAGAAGCTCAAGAAGGAGCAATCCGACCTTGGAAAGACCATTGCCGCCATGGAAGGTGAGCTTAAAAAATCCCGCGAGGCTCAAAAGAAGTCAGCTGAAGTTATCAAAACCGCGGTTGCGGAGCGCGCGAAATTAGCGCGGAGATCCCAGGCGATGAAGGATGTGGTCGAGAATCATGAAGCGATGGAGAAGCGCAAGCGTGACATCAAGGAACTTGAAAAGCGCGCTTCCGATCTCCAGAAGGAAGCTGAAGATCTTCGCAAGAAAGCGGGGGACATCAAAAAAGGAAAATAGATAATATGCTGCGCCTTGCTCTTGCTCTCATCCTCGTGCTGCCCCTGCCGGCGGCGTGGTTGACGAACCTTGATGAAGGGAAGCGGAAGGCTGCCGAAGAAGGGAAAGAGATCTACCTAGTCTTCACGAGTCTCAAGATCTCTGGAGCTTGCGTGCAGCTCAAAAAGCGGGTGCTTTCCCAAGAGGAGTTTCAGGCGGCAGTCGCAGAGCGATTGATCCTGGTTCATCTCGATGTCCCTCTTGAGAGCAAGCCTGGAATGGTGTCGCCGCTCGCGGTCAACCGCCTGGTGGCTCGCGGCTTTGGTGTCGATGCCTATCCCACTGCCTTCTTGCTGAATTCCAAGGGCATCACTTATGCCAGGGAGACCGGGGCTTTGACCGGGGGGCCTCTGAAATACGCGGCCCGTATTCTTAAGAAGTCATCCGAGCAAGCAGGTCGTGAGACGGCCCTGGAGGAAGCTTACCAAAAAGAAGGTCTCGAACGCGCCAAAGCGATCATCGAGGTGATGCAGAATGCTCCATTCGCTGCAGATCCGAAACTCTATGCCGGGCCTATGGCGGAGTTGGAGAAAGTGGATCCTGACGATACTCTGGGCTTTCAAAAGAAGCGACTGGCCGAGCAAGGATTTGCGGAGTTGGACCGCTCGCTCAAGGAAATCTTTCACAAGGATTCCTATGGTGAGGTGGTCAAGCTGGTCGATTCCTATGTCGAAAAATATGAGCCCAAAGGCGCTCTTTTGCAAAGGGCGCTCTTTCCAAAATTGGCCGCCTTAAATCATGGGAATCAGATTCCCGAAGCAATCAAGGCGGCCGGGGAAATTATCGCAGTGGATGCAGACTCCTCACATGGGAAGTTCGCAGCCCAGATTTTGAAGCAATTGAAATCGCGATAGCGGCGGCTTAGAGCGCCCGCCCGTAGGAATCACAGCGGTTGTGCCATCCCGCCCGCCAGCGGGATTCGCCACGGGCCGGGGGTGAGTTCTTAATACGTAGGTCAAGCCGACGTTTGGCCGCCTGCCCGAATTCGCGCGCGGCCGCCTGGCCGCTTCCGACCGTTCTCATTTCCTTGAGAACCCACATCAGTCCCCAACCTTGTCCGGCATAGGTTTCGCTGGGATTCGTGCCATCGCCCTTGAAATTGACGTAGTCGACCAAGGCGTAGATCCCGTTTGGCGTCGAAGCCACTTTGTCGTAGTTGTTCTTGATCCGGGCCCTCTCGGCTGCCGGAGCCGCCTTCATGATCTTCGGTAACGCCGCCCGTGATTTGTAGGCAATGAACTCGGTCTGGACCGTGATGTTCGCGGCGAGCCAATTCCGGAGTCCGGTCAGTTGGGGGCCGTTGAAGTCCTTCATGAACGAGGTTTTATTGGGCCACGGGCAATCGGCCTGGCGTCCCACCGCAGGCGCTGCCAGTCCGCGTGAGGCGGCGTATTTGACAAATTCCGGCCAGGTCTCGGTCCAGCGTCCGTTGAAGCCCTTGGGATACCAAATGAAGTGTCCGATTCCCATGGAAGGGAATTCCTCACCATCGTTCCAATGAGTCAATCCGGTCACCTTGCCTCCTGATTCATTCTGCCAGATTTTGCGCCCGATCGAGGACTTCTGCGCGTTGGTCAGCCGAAGCGAGTTGGCAGCGGGAGCGGTCGACACCACTGGTGCTTGCGGGCGAACCGGGGGGTCTGCCGAACATGCGCTCATGAAACAAAGGACGGGAAGGATAAAACGGGTCGCTTGCATAAAGACGAGATTGCCCTCAAACTGCCGCCATCGCAATGGACAAAAACGAATTGATCAAGGTCCTCACCCCGAGTTTTTACGACGTCATCAAGATCCTCATGACTGCGGTGATTATCCTCTTCGTCACCAAATTGCAGCTTCTGAGTGATCGGCTATCGGCCCTGCTCATTGCCCTGCCTCTCACGTCCATCCTCGCCATGATCTGGATGCGCCACGAGAGCAAGGTTCCTGATGAGGCCAAGCGGGTCTCAAGCATCGCGGACCACGCCTACTACACCTTCTGGTTCGTGCTCCCCACTTTGCCAATGTTCCTTGTCATCCCGTGGATGCTGCGTAGGGGACACGGCTTCTATTTCACGCTCTTTATCAATGCCGTTCTTACCACGGCGCTCTTTTGGCTGCTGGTCGTCATCCTCAAGAAGTTCACCTCGATCGAGTTGATGTGATGAGAATTCCCCTCCTCCTGCTGTTCACCGCCATGTCCGGATTTTCCCAAAATCGTCTCACCGGGGTTGCCGCCACCCGCTTTGTCGACCTTGCCTTGTCCGGCTTGAATCGTGAGTTTCCAAATAAGCCCGGCAATGTCCTCCGCTCCGCCGGGGATGCCCGCACTCCCAGCGAGATGACTCCGGTTTTCTTTGGTCACTTTGACTGGCATTCGTCTGTCCACGGCCACTGGACGCTCGTCCGGTTGCTGCGATTATTCCCCAAGGCTGCCTGGAGTGAAAACGTCCGTGCTGAGTTGGCTGGAAAATTCACTCTCGAAGGACTGCAAAAAGAGGCCGCTTACCTCAAGGAAAACCCTTCCTTCGAGCGCATGTATGGCTGGGCTTGGGCGCTTCGCCTGGGAATTGAGCTCCGCGCGATGGATGAGGCGCAGGGGCGCCAATGGGCGGCTGCTTATCGACCGGTGGAAGAGATTATTGTGACCAATGCCAAGGCTTATCTTCCCAAGCTTGATTGGCCGATTCGATGTGGCTTTCACCCGGAGTCCTCCTTTGCCTTGGGTCAGATGCTCGACTGGGCCCGCGCAACGGGTGACGAGAAGTTCGAGGCTCTCTTGATTCAAAAAGCAAAGGGCTTTTATCTCAAGGATACCTCGTACCCGGTGCGCTACGAGCCAAGTGGAAATGACTTCTTCTCACCCGGACTCAACGAAGCGGATCTCATGCGCCGAATTCTGCCTGCCGCGGAATACCGTGTCTGGTTGGAAAAGTTTTTCCCTGGCTTCGATCTCGGGAATCTCACCACTCCAGTCACCGTGAGCGACTTTGAGGACGGTCACCTCGTGCATCTCGTGGGCCTTAATTTAAACCGCGCGTGGGATCTTCGCGGAATTGCGAGCGCCCTGGAAGGTGATCCCAAAGTGCGGCTCCTCAAACTTGCCGAAGCCCATGAGAAGGCCGGTCTCCGTGATGCCGTCAGTGGCCATTACGAGGGCGATCACTGGCTGGGAACCTTCGCTGTTTACCTTGTGACCGGAGCCGGAGAACCCGCCAAGAAGTGATGACTTTGGATAAGATCAATGGCCTTCTTTCGGCCCTCTCGACGAATTCCTTCTACCGAAAAAAGCTGGGCGATTTGACTTCGGTCTCATCCTTGGGAGAGTTTTGCGCAAAAGTTCCCTTCACCACGAAGGCCGAGCTTGCTGCCGACCAAAAAGCCCATCCACCCTACGGGACCAACCTCACTTATCCGCTCGAGGACTATCATCGCTTCCATCAAACCAGCGGTACCAGCGGCCAACCCATGACCTGGCTCGACGATCCGACAGGTTGGGATTGGCTGCTTGGAAATTGGGAATGGGTCTGGGAAAACGCGGGTGTCGAGCGCGGTCAGGCTGCTTTTTTCCCCTTCTCATTTGGCCCTTTCCTCGGGTTTTGGGCCGGCTTTGAAGCCGCTGCCGCCCTCGGGATCCGGGTCATCCCCGCAGGTGGACTTTCCAGTGAGAACCGGGTGAAAATGATGGCGCGTTTACGACCGGAGATCCTCTGCTGTACCCCGACCTATGGATTGCGGCTTGCGGAAGTCGCGGGGAATGCGCGCGAGCTCGGAGTTAAGAAAATTATCGTGGCAGGTGAGCCCGGTGGCAGCCTGCCCGAAGTCCGCACCCGCCTCATCGAAGCCTGGGGAGCGGAAGTGATTGACCACCACGGGATGACCGAGATCGGCCCCGTCACGGTTGGCGATCCCCACGACCCGGGACGCCTTTTAGTACGACACGAGGCCTACTTCTGTGAGGTGCTTGATCAAGATGAGGAGGGGATTGGCGAACTCGTCCTCACCACTCTTGGCCGCCATGGTTCTCCCATTCTCCGCTATCGGACCGGTGATCTCGTCAAGCCGGATGAGGACTTTGCCCTGAAGGGCGGAATCATTGGCCGGGTCGATGACATGGTGGTGGTCCGTGGCGTCAACCTCTATCCCGGAGCAGTCGACGAAGTCGTGAAGTCGGTTGCGGGAATCGACGAATATGAGGTCCTCATTGAAGAAGCCAACTCCATGGCCGAAGTCCGTATCAGGGCTGAGGGATGCGGCACTCGTGAACTCCAAAACCGCTTGCGGGAAGTCTTTAGCTTGCGCATCCCTGTCGAAGAAGTGCCCCCCGGAACGCTCGCACGCTTTGAAATGAAATCAAAACGCTGGAAGCGGATTGAACGGTAAGGTCGCTTACTCTTTCAACCAAGGCGGGCGTTGATTGGCGGTGATTTCGGCGTCGAGTTCGGTCATGCGAGCTGTGAGTTTGGCGACGATGCCGACGAGTTTCGGGTGCTTGCCGACGAGGAGGTTGTTTTTCTCGCCAAGGTCGGTGGTGAGGTCGAAAAGCATGGTCTGGCCTTTGGGGGCGGGTTGATTTTTGGGAGCTTTTCTGGGGCGGCGGCCCTTCTTGATGAGGAGCTTGTAATTGCCCTGGCGGATCCCTTCGAGCGCGCCTTGCGAAGTGTAGTAGAGAAACTCGTTGCGCGGGCTCTCATTTGAGCCGGTCAGGAGTTTGGAGATGTCGAGGCCGTCGATTTTCTTTTCCTTGGGGAGGGGAGTTTGGGTGAGGGCTGCGATGGTGGGGAGAAGGTCGATGGTGCCGCAGAGGGAATCACAGGTGGTGCCGGCGGGGATGCGGCCGGGGGCCCACATGACGCAGGGGACGCGTTGGCCGCCCTCGAAGGTGGTTCCTTTGCCTTCGCGCAGAGGGCCGGCGGAGCCGCCGTGGTGTTTGAACTGGAGCCAAGGGCCGTTGTCGGTGGTGAAGATGAGGTAGGTGGTTTGGTCGAGTTTGAGATCGCGGAGGAGCTTGGCGATGCGGCCAACTTCGGCGTCGATGTGCTCGATGACGTTGGTGTAAGCGTTGAGGGGATTGGGATCGCGAACGTCATCGGGGACGTAGAGCGGGATGTGGGGCATGGAGTGGGGGAGGTAGAGGAAGAAGGGCTTGTCCTTGTTGGCCGTGATGAACTCGATGGATTTGTCGGTGTAACGACGGGTGACGGTACGTTGATCGACGGGGACCTCGATGATTTTTTCATTCTCCATGAGGGGAGTGTTCCACTTGGTGAGGGTTGACTTGGGATCGGCCCAGAGAGCGTCCATGCCACCGTGGCCACCCTTGGGTTTGCCCTTGTTGTCCGGGTGGTTCATGTCGTTCGAGTAGGGAATTCCCATGTAGGTATCGAAGCCATTTTGTTGGGGGAGGGTTTCGGGGTGGTGTCCGAGGTGCCACTTGCCGAAGCAGGCGGTGGCGTAGCCCTGGCCTTTGAGGTGATCGGCGATGGTGTGTTCGGTGGGGTTGAGACCTTTTTTGGAGGAGGGGAAGAGGACGTGCTGGTGCATGCTGACACGCTTGGGGTAGCAGCCGGTGAGGCTGTCTCTTATACACATCTCCGAGCCCACGAGACCGAGGCTGATCTCGT
>CAJXVQ010000022.1 GCA_913060685.1 uncultured Verrucomicrobiales bacterium | reverse complement strand
TGGTGCGAATTCGGCGATTTTGGACCAAAAACTCAAAAAAAATGCGAAACTTGGGTTAAGTGAGACGGTGAGGTTCCCCACTTCTCCGCCGGAAATTTGATTTTTAGGATTATTTGATACGGTTGCTTCTCTTCCCCTTCTCAAGACAAGTGATGCAGCGAAATGGCAGCAATCGTGCCAATACCGGGAGCTTGCTCACGGCCTTCCTCAACGAGGAAATTTGCAGTTCATCGTAAAGCAGCACAAGCGATCACTTGCCGAGAAGCGGGACATATCTCCCCCGATAGACCCTATGGAGATCAGAGAGGAGGGACATTCCCTCCATTCTCACTCCCCCCTCGCATCACCTGTCAACGCCCCTCCCATTTCTGCCTAAATCCCCCGTCATGGCTCAACAACCTTCAGCTTAAGTCGATTCGGCATTCTCCTGCCTCCGACATCCGCTGGCCGCAAAAAGAAAAAGCCCGGCGGGAAATTCCCGCCAGGCTCTCATAGATATCTTCTTAGAATCTCAAGTGATTTTCCGATCAGCTGCGGCGGCTCCGAAGGAACGCTCCACCACAGAACAAGAATCCCAGTGCCAGCGTGCTGCCAGGCTCGGGGATCGAGACCAACCTAATATTGCTGATCGTTGTAACCCCTGCTGGACCCAGAGAATCAGTTGAATCCTGCCGGAACCCCACAATATCTCCCAACACCACTGGAAAAGAAAAGGCTCCACCCTGTGATGAGGACCCGGTGTTGGAGCTGAGCGGCGCTGCCGCCCCGTTCAGGAGGAAAAAGGACGGGTCATATGAAGGGTCAAGATCGGTAGTCTGATATGACCAGCTAAATGCGAAAATCCCAGCAGCCGGTGCAGCAATCGTATAATCAATGCTTGAAGAAAAACCCCGCCCAGTCGCATCAGAAGCGCCGGTTAGCGTAACACTGACTGGCGTGGTGCTGACCGCTCTGCCTTGAGTTGGGGTAACGGGACTCAACGTTGTCGTCCACAACGCGTGATCAAACGCATCATCAAAATCAAAAAGTGGAAGCACTACGACAGCAGAAGCGGATCCATGAGCCAGTGCGAACGCACACGCCAGAAGCGCGACGCCCTTGGTTCTCACGGAAGGACCTGAAAAGGAGGATCCTTGATGATCCCCGGATTCCGGGGAGAGCATTGAGTTGAGGGGGAGGATGTTTTTCATGTTGTATTTTTGAGCTAAGATACGGAACAAGCTTTTACTTTAGATATCCTTAGTAAGGCTCGAACATCTCCATAGTTCTCTAGATCGCGAAAAATCACAAGGCATTTTTAAAAAAAATTATCGCCCGCCTGCGTAGACTGCAATTGCATGGCCCCCGGCGGCGGCATGCGGCAGGAATCCAGGAGCTGCGCCCAGGCTTCTCTCCCCCACCCATTGACGTCAACGGAAAGGCTTAATCCAAGTATCTTCAAGGGCTCGACGGCCACTGCGTTTTTATATGGCGGTGCGGCACACGTCAGGAAAGCCCCTCCTGGGAGCGAAATTTTGATCGGAATGCGCCGGAGTGATCGAAGTAATTTCCCAGGCTGATGTGCCTTCACACATGATCATCATGAATGAAAATATGCCCGTAATGAGCACATGATCGATCATTTCGGCTAAAATCAGGGTCTGGAAATGATGTTCGTTGCTCCGGCATTTGAAGGCTTTGCCCGACTTCCCCGATTGCCTCCCGACACGGAAGATGATCCCGATCTTTCAACCGAAACGGTAGAGTTGTCCGGTGTCCCGGTCGCTGAGCAATTCAATCGCGGAAATATGCCGGCAAGGCATGAATGGGTGGGTGAACGGGATTGCGCGCAAGACACCGGCTTGGGAGTCACGGGATAGAAGGCGGATTGGTGTCTGACGACGAGACTCGCTTGCTCTACGGCGGTCCGGCAGGATTATTTAAGATTTCCTAAGTGATAATTTTTCACGAATACTGACGAACCGCAGTATATCATGTGACGCCAACTGTGGAGGGTTCCTTTACGGCGGGACCGGGAAGAAAGATTACCGGTGGCGGTGGCAAAAAAGTCTCTCCCTGGCGTGGGGATCATTCGCCGCCCCACTCCCGGAGCACGCTCGCTGTCTTCAGGATTTAACCTTACGCAGGGTGACATCCTGCAACACCTTGCGATGCAGGAGTTCCCACGCCTCGGTATCATCCCGAGCGCCATAGACCCCGAGCATCAGGACGCGCGCGTGTCGAGGAAACCAGCGTTTCACGACGGACTTGAATTGAAAACTACGAACCGTCATACCACTTGGGCCTTCACGGAGGAGATTCATCCCTTCCATGCCCTCGGCCCAACTCAGCTTAAAGATATAGAGGGGCATTCCGTCTTTATCCCGAAACCGGGTGACATCAAACACGAGTTCGTGGCCATCGATGACAAAGTTGCGGTTTGCCAGATAGGCCTCCACTTTACTCCCCAGATTTCCCATGCAAACCTCGGGCGCATGACCGAAAGCATGGCCAAGACCGGATTTCTCGGTGTTGTTCCACTCGAAGTAGCTCACATTGATCTTGCGCCCCTCCCCACCATCGAGCCATCCACTCTGCGAGGCATCACAGGAGAGTATGTCCGTAACAGCCTCAGGCACGGCAACGCGGCGACTTTCCTTGCTATCCGGCGGGAATTCATAAGCGAGAAGAGTCCGCCCCTCCTCGGGTTCCGGCGGATTATTCCACCACCATGCCAGGGACTCGGCGGACAAGACGGCGAACGGCAGGGCGACGATGGTCAGCCATACCCGGATCCGGGACTTGGGAGATGACATTGGATTCATGAGGATTTTACTTGTGTTCGGCGCAGAGTCTTGCGCTTGCGGCCTTCCATGCCAATCAGAGCACGCGTGATCAGCAACAGGCAGAGGCCGCCAATGGCGAAGGCCGCGTGCCCCACCCCATCGTGAGCTGCATGAAAGGCAGATTCGCCCTGATCGAAGCGGATGCGGGCAAGATACAGGGCCCGGCCCACGTTCACGGTCAGCGCCACGGCACCCGCCAGTCCCACCAAAAGAAATCGCTGCGCGGTGCTTACCCTGAAAAATTCACCGAAACACAAGGCGACCATCACCAGACTCTGAAGAGACTGGATCCCGCTGCATCCGTCCGTTACTTCCACCTTCGTGCCGTTGAACTCAAGGACACCACCGGTTGCCATGACCGGCCGCCCCACCAGATGAAACAAGCCTCCCGCCGCCTGCACCACCCATTCAGTCAAAACCCGGATCAGAGCCTGCTCCAGCTGAAAGGGATAAGGAATGGCGGAGAGCGCGAAAATCGTCACAGGGATCATGCCCAGACTCGCTCTCCTGCCACAGTATTTCCAGACCAGCCAGTGACTGAGGAGCGTCACGATTCCGGCATGCAAAAGCATCGGCGGGCGCCAAGAAGGGTCAAAGCCCTCGAAGGCCCTGATCGTGAACAGCACGGGAAGAAGAATTCCCGCCGCGACCACAAGCACCAACCCTCCAAACGGTGAACATTCAACCTGGGACCGCTGCCGCCAGCGCTGAGAAAAGAAGAATGCGGCGAGCGGCGGGACAAACCAAGCATACTCATAGTAGTCGCCATGGATCCACACCGGAGTAACGCTATAGTAGAGCTCAAGCCACAGAAGGCCGATGGCAATGACCAATGCCACACCCGGGCCATGAAGGCCCTCCTGAGAGGCCACACCATCAGGCGACGCGGAATCAAAAATGGCTTGGGAGGAATCGGAATTCATTTTGAGTGAGACTGCGAACGCGCAAAGAGCTATTCTTATAGTAGCCTTTCAAAGTTAACGCAAGTCCTACGGGCACTTCACAATCACAAATCATGACGCGCAGTAGCATATTGCAGAAACCTCCCCTTTGCAGTTCAAGCACTCAACAAAATGGCTCAAAGATCCGAGTCGAAGAAAAAAGAAGCGCTTCACAAGCAAGCGTTTAACCAGCTTGGCGACTCTTGCGGAGACCGGTATTCATCCCCTACCCCCTTAAAAAAAAGCCCCGACACGCTTTCGCGCATCGGGGCTTTGAAGTTTTTCAGGATTGCTTATTCGCCGGAAGCTTCAGCCTTGGGTGCTTCGCCCTCGGGAGGGATCCCACCTTCGGCAGTTTCCTCGACAACGGGCTCGGGTTCCTCGACCATCATTTCGAAGTCTGAATTCTTGTGGACCGGGAAGCCGGTTCCAGCAGGAATGAGGTGTCCGAGAATGACGTTCTCTTTGAAGCCACGGAGGGTATCAATCTTACCGAGAGTCGCGGCATCCGTAAGAACACGCGTGGTGTCCTGGAAGGAAGCTGCCGAGATGAAGGACTCGGTCTCGATCGAGGCCTTGGTGATTCCCAGAAGGACCGGCTCGGCTTCGGCGGGCTTACCACCTTCGGCAGCAACACGGTCGTTCTCCTGCTTGAAGGTCGTCTTCTCGATCTGGTCCCCCCAAAGGAACTCGGTATCACCGGGCTCGGTGATCTTCACCTTACGGAGCATCTGGCGGATGATGATCTCAATGTGCTTGTCATTGATCTCCACACCCTGCGAACGGTAAACCGTCTGCACCTCGTTATTGAGGTGCTCTTGCAGAGCCTGGGGACCGCAAGCCTCGAGGAGATCCTCGGGAGCGACAGGGCCTTCGGTAATCTGGTCACCACGGACCACCATGTCACCTTCACCCACGATCATGTGTTTGCCCATTGGGACAAGGTGATCGGCAGTTTCTCCGGATTCAGAATGAGTCACGACAACCTTACGCTTGCCGCGGACAGTTCCTCCAAAGGAGATTTCACCATCGAGCTTGGAAATGACGCAGGCGTCCTTCGGACGACGAGCCTCGAAGAGCTCGGCCACCCGGGGAAGACCACCGGTAATATCACCCGTCTTGGCAACCTTACGCGGCGTCCGCGCCAGTTGAACACCACCCGCGATCTTGCTGTTCTCCTTCACGGAGAGGTGAGCACCGACTGGAATGGAGTAGCTGCTGAGAACTTCCTTCGACTTGGGATCAATGATGACAATCTGGGGATGGAGATCCTCTTTGTGCTCGGTGACGGTCAAACCCTTCTTGCCGGTCGCCTTATCGGTCTCCGATTGAATGGTAATTCCCGTGATCATGTCGCGGAATTCCACCTTACCACCGGACTCGGAGATAATGGGGACAGAGTGAGGATCCCAGGTCAGAATGCTCTGGCCTTTCTTGACGGGTTCTCCATCAGGGACAGAAATCACCGAACCAATGACAACGTTGTAAGACTCCAACTCAAGACCATCCTTGTCGCGGATGAGGAGAGAGCCGTTCTTGTTGAGGTTCACGAAATTGCCATCAACGTCTTTCACCGTGCGGAGCTCCTTATAGAAAGCAAAACCCTTGTTCTTGGCCTTGATTTCAGGCTGCTTGGTTGCACCCAAAGCGACACCACCGGAGTGGAAAGTACGCATGGTCAGCTGGGTTCCCGGCTCACCAATCGACTGGGCCGCGATGATACCAACGGCTTCACCAATCTTACCAAGGTTACCCGTGGCGAGGTTGAGACCGTAGCAGGACTGACAACATCCGCGCTCGGATTCACAAGTGAGCGGGCTGCGAATCTTGAGGCGCTCATGACCGATATTATCAACGGCAAACGAGATATCCTCGTCCATCAACTGACCCTTCTTCACGATGGCATTACCGGAAACAGGATCTTTGACGGTCTCACAAGAGGTCCGCCCGTAGATGCGGGATTGAAGCGATGCGGCTTCCTCATCACCCGAGTAAATGGCGTGAACCGTGATGCCCTTCTCCGTGCCACAATCAGGCTCGGTGACGATAACATCCTGGGAAACGTCCACCAACTTACGAGTCATATAACCTGAGTCCGCTGTCTTAAGAGCAGTATCGGCAAGCCCCTTACGAGCACCGTGGGTGGAGATGAAATACTCCAACACGGAGAGACCTTCACGGAAGTTCGAGGTAATGGGTCGTTCGATAATCTCACCGGAGGGCTTGGCCATGAGGCCTCGCATGCCAGAGAGCTGCTTAATCTGGTTCTTGTTACCACGAGCACCGGAGTCGACCATCATGAAGAGAGGGTTCGCCTTGTCCTTGCCTTCGTTGAACTCCAACTTGCGGTAGAGTGCGTTGGCGATGTTATCACCGGCACGGGTCCAAATATCGACCACCTTCTGGTAGCGCTCGCCGTTGGTGATGACACCATTGCGATACTGCTTGTTGACGGTCTCGACTTCGGAATAAGCCTGCTTCAGTTCAGCCGGCTTCTCCTCGGGGATCACCATGTCGACGATACCAATGGAACAACCGGAACGCGTCGCTTCTTTGAAGCCAAGCGCCTTGAGGTTATCCATCGTCGTCACAGTGGCCTTACCACCGGCAACCTGATAACAGCGCCAGATGATATCTCCGATCTGTCCTTTCCCAACGTTGTTGTTGAAGAAGCCAACGCCGTCAGGCCAGATCTCATTGAAGCGAACCCGACCGGGAGTGGTCTGGATGACCTTCTTCTCCTTATCTCCAAAGACGGTGTCTTTGCCAAAGTCAGGGTTACTCAGGCGAATCGGCTGGTGATAATCAACCTTGCGGTTGGCAATCGCGAACTCGACCTCCGTGGTATTTGCGAAGAGTGGGAGGTGACCCAGCTTATCGACTTCCTTCTGAGTGCGGACCTTGGCCCAAGTGAGGTAGTACGTTCCCAGAATGATGTCCTGGGAAGGAGTAATCACGGGACGTCCGGAGGCAGGCGAGAAGATGTTGTTCGTCGCCAACATAAGCTGACGGGTTTCCATCTGTGCCTCAACCGAGAGAGGAACGTGCACCGCCATCTGATCACCATCAAAGTCAGCGTTGTAAGCACCGCAGGTGAGCGGGTGCAGACGAATCGCCGATCCCTCGATCAGGACAGGCTCGAAAGCCTGAATCGAAAGGCGGTGAAGAGTCGGTGCGCGGTTCAGCATCACCGGGTGACCTTTGGTCACTTCAGCAAGGATGTCCCAGACCTCGGTGGTCTTGCGATCGATCATCTTCTTGGCCGAACGAACGGTGTGGCAGTAACCGAGTTCTTTCAGACGACGGATAATGAAGGGCTCGAAGAGAGTCAGGGCCATCTTCTTGGGAAGACCGCACTGGTTCAACTTGAGCTCGGGTCCGATCACGATGACGGAACGACCGGAGTAATCGACCCGCTTACCGAGAAGGTTCTGACGGAAACGTCCACCCTTACCTTTAAGCATGTCCGAGAGGGACTTCAACGCGCGGTTTCCAGCGCCCGTGACAGCACGACCATGACGACCGTTGTCAAAGAGAGCATCGACAGCTTCCTGCAGCATGCGTTTCTCGTTGCGGATGATGACCTCTGGGGTCTTCAGCTGCATGAGATTGCGAAGTCGGTTGTTCCGGTTGATGACACGACGGTAGAGGTCGTTCAAGTCGGAGGTCGCAAAGCGGCCACCTTCCAAAGGAACAAGAGGACGGAGGTCAGGAGGAATGACGGGAAGAACCGTCATGATCATCCACTCGGGGCGTGAATTGGACTGCAGGAAACCACGGGAAAGCTTGAGACGCTTGGCGAGTTTCTTGCGGTTCTGCTTGGAGCGGGTCGCTTCCATGGCCTCTTCGAGTTCAACGATGAGATCTTCAAGGTTGACTTGGGAAAGGAGGTCACGAATCGCTTCGGCACCCATTCCAGCCCGGAAGGCTTCCTCACCGTAGTCTTCTTCAGCATCACGAAGTTCACCTTCGGTGAGAAGCTGGCCACTCTCGAGAGCGGTTTTCCCCGGATCGGTGACGAGGTAATCCTCGTAGTAAATGACACGCTCCAGTTCGCGAGCAGTCATGTCGAGGACGAGACCGATGCGTGAAGGCATACACTTGTAGAACCAGATGTGGGAGACGGCAACAGCAAGGTCAATGTGCCCCATACGCTCACGACGAACGCGGCTCAAGGTCACTTCCACGCCACAACGGTCACAAACGGTGCCCTTGTGCTTGATACGCTTGTATTTTCCGCAAGCACACTCCCAGTCACGAGTCGGACCGAAGATACGCTCACAGAAGAGACCCCCTTTTTCAGGTTTGAAGGTCCGGTAGTTGATGGTCTCAGGATTGAGTACCTCACCTTGGGACCACCCACGGATGGTTTCAGGGTTTGCGACGGTGATGGAGACCTGATCAAAAGGTTCTGGCTTTTGATCAACTCCATAGAGTTCGCGAAGATTGGTTTCAACACTCATAATAATTGTCGTTGTTAGTTGGGTTTCTGTGTTGAGGTTTAGAGGGTGAGATCATCGAGTGAGAAGTCGTCGCTAGGTTTCGCACCAAGTTCGGAACCGGAACGTCCAGGGCGGACATCAAGACCAAGTGATTGCATCTCTTTGATGAGAACGTTGAAACTCTCGGGAGTTCCTGCTTCGAGGTGGTTATCCCCTTTCACGATTGCCTCGTAAATGCGGGTTCGGCCTTGCACGTCATCAGACTTCACGGTGAGAAGTTCCTGAAGGGTGTAGGCGGCACCATAGGCTTCGAGAGCCCAGACCTCCATCTCTCCGAATCGCTGACCACCATACTGGGCCTTACCACCGAGCGGCTGCTGGGTTACGAGGGAGTATGGACCAACGGCACGGGCGTGAATCTTATCAGCCACGAGGTGACCAAGTTTCAGCATGTAGATAATTCCGACCACGACAGGCTGGTGAATTGCTTCACCGTTACGTCCGTCATAGAGAGTCGACTTACCGGCAACCGAGCCGTCTTTTCCATCACCGATCCAAGTATAGCCTTCGACCTTCTTGGCTTCGGACATGTATTCCCAGATGCGATCTTCGTGAATACCATCGAAAATTGGAGTGGCGACCTTGAACCCCAGAGCCTTGGCTGCGACGCCGAGGTGGGTTTCAAGAACCTGTCCAACGTTCATTCGAGATGGCACCCCAAGTGGGTTCAGACAAATGTCAACGGGAGTTCCGTCAGCGAGGTAAGGCATGTCCTCTTCCGGCACGATGACCGAAACAACACCCTTGTTACCGTGACGTCCGGCCATCTTGTCACCGACGCTCAGCTTACGCTTGGCGGTCACAAAGACCTTCACTTCCTTGACAACACCGGGATCGATCTCGTCACCACTCTCGATCTGGTCGAGGCGGCGCTCACGATCTCCGTCGAGCTCGGCAAAGCGACCTTCGAAGCTGGAGATGATCTCGAGAATCTTGTTCCGAATGGGAGAAGGGTCGATTTCGATGTGATCATAGACTGAAGCCAACTTACGCAGGAGAGTCTTGGTGATCTTGCGGTTGGCCGGGATGATGATTTCACCCGACTGCGCGTTTACGACATCAAGAGGGATCTTTTCTCCAAGAAGGATGTCAGAAAGCTTCTCAGTGAGCTGGTCCGTGAGCTGATCTTTCTTCTTCTTGTAGTCGTCGTTGATCTTCTTCAGCTGCTTCTTGAGCTTGGCTGGATCACCTTCGATTTCCTTACGACGCGCCATGCCATGAGTGGCAATGCGGATATCCTGGACGATGCCGGTGCAACCGGAAGGAACACGAAGCGAGGTGTCCTTCACATCGGCAGCTTTCTCACCGAAGATCGCGCGAAGGAGACGCTCCTCGGGAGCAAGCTCGGTCTCGGATTTCGGAGTGATCTTACCGACGAGAATGTCGCCAGGTTTCACTTCTGCACCGATCCGAATGATTCCGTCGTGGTCGAGGTTCTTCAGAGCCTCTTCACCGACGTTCGGGATATCACGAGTGATTTCCTCAGGTCCAAGCTTGGTGTCACGAGCAGCACACTCGAACTCACTGATGTGAATGGAGGTGTAAATATCGTCTTTCACCATGCGCTCGGAGATCACGATGGCATCCTCAAAGTTATATCCGTTCCAAGGCATGAAGGCCACGAGAACGTTCGCTCCGAGAGCCAGCTCTCCGTGCTGGGTGTTGGGACCATCGGCGATAATGTCGCCGATTTTGATCTTCTGACCGGACTTCACGAGAGGCTTCTGGTTAATGCAGGAACCGGAGTTCGAACGCATGAACTTACGAAGCGGATAAACGAAGATCCCCTTTTCAGGATTCGACTTGATGGCCTCAGGCTCGGAAAGGAAACGCTCCTCCGAGACGGGAAGCTTTCCGTCCTTCGTCGTGATAATGTATTCGGCGGAAGAAGCGGCGATAATGCCGTCTGCTTCTGCAACGATGACCGCACGAGAGTCACGAGCGGCTTTTTCCTCAAGACCGGTACCAATGTATGGCGAATCGGAAACAAGAAGTGGCACACCCTGACGCTGCATGTTCGATCCCATGAGCGCGCGGTTGGCATCATCGTGCTCGAGGAACGGGATGAGACCGGCAGCAACCGAAACCAGCTGCTTGGGAGAAACGTCCATGTAATCAACACGATCAGGAACAACCTCAAGGAATTCGCCACGTTCACGCGCCGTAATCCGCTCGTTGAGATACTTACCAGTCTTGTCGATGGTGTTGTTCGCCTGGGCAATGAGGTAACCCTCTTCCTGGTCGGCGGTGAGATACTCGATGGTATTGGTCACCTTGCCTTTTTTCACAACACGATAAGGAGTCTCAATGAATCCAAACTCGTTGATACGGGCGTAGGTGCACATTGAGTTGATGAGACCAATGTTTGGTCCCTCCGGAGTCTCAATGGGGCAAATCCGTCCGTAGTGAGAAGTGTGCACGTCTCGAACTTCGAAACCAGCACGGTCGCGGTTGAGACCACCCGGTCCAAGAGCCGAAAGACGGCGCTTGTGGGTGAGCTCGGCGAGCGGGTTGGTTTGGTCCATGAACTGCGAGAGTTGGGACCGGCCGAAGAAATCGCGAACGACAGCACTCAGGGCCTTCGGGTTAATGAGCTTTTGTGGCGTCATGCCCTCGATGTTGACATCGAAGAGAGTCATGCGCTCCTTGACCAGACGCTCGGTGCGGGCAAGTCCCACGCGGCACTGGTTGGCAAGAAGTTCACCAACGGCACGAACACGACGGGAACCGAGGTGGTCAATATCGTCGAGGATACCCTCACCCTTCTTGAGTCCGAGGAGATACTTGGTCGCAGCAAGGAAATCCTGGCCAACCATGATGCGTTCGTTTGAATCAACATCGATACGAAGCTTCTGGTTGATCTTGTAACGACCAACGCGGGTAAGGTCATATTTCTTGGGATCAAAGAAGAGGCGCTTCAGGAGTGCGCGAGCGTTCGCAGCGGTCGGAGGATCGCCTGGACGAAGCTTCCGGTAGATGTCCTTCAGTGCGGACTCTTCATCGTGGGCAGGATCTTTCTTCAGCGACTTAACAAGGATTTCGTCTTCACTGGAGTCAATCACCTCGACGGTCTTCTGACCAAGAGCAACCAACTGGCGGATGACTCCGATTGAGAGGGGCTCGTAGGCGCGGGCGACAACGACTTCACCATCCATGATATCCTCGAAGGCCATCAGGGAAGCAAGAGCCTCTTCATCCATTTTCTCGCTGATCTTGAGCTTCTGAATGTTGTAGAAGTTTGAGACCAAATCACGCTCGGTGGGGTAACCAAGAGCACGAAGGAAAGTGGTCACGAGGAACTTACGACGGCGACGGCGGCGATCCAGATAAACGTAGGCGAGATCATTCGTATCGAACTGGACCTCAAGCCATGATCCGCGGTCAGGAATGATGCGGAAGCTGTGGAGAATCTTACCGTTGAGGTGGACCGATTTTTCGAAGCAAATACCGGGTGAACGGTGAAGCTGGGAAACGATGACACGCTCGGCGCCGTTGATCACAAAGGTGCCCCGGCGGGTCATCATGGGAAGCTCGCCCATGTAGACTCGCTCCTTCTTGGTCCCGGTGTCATCCTTCAGATTGAAGGTGACATAGAGGGCGGCTGAGAAAGTCTCGCCGGTCCGAAGGGCATCCAAAGCACTCGCCTTGGAATCCTCGATGTCATAGGAAACGAAACCAAGCTCAATGGTTTCGTCATAGGATTTGATTGGGAAGACTTCTTGAAAAACGGCCTGGAGACCGGTTTCAGTCCGCTTGGAAGGCGGCACGTCTTTTTGCAGAAAGTCCTCGTAGGACTTGGACTGCACCTCAATCAGATTGGGTGGCTCGATGACCTCCTCGATGGTTCCAAAGTATTCTCGCTTCAACATAATATTAGGATCCGGATGAGAGTTAACGCCGAGCATACGCGATCAACTCGATCGGCGGAGACAAGGCGTGATTTCTGGGTCTGGAATTGCAATTCCGTCTATGACTACGTGTGATGGTGGGCACGAACGGAGGGGAATCACTCTCGACGAAAAATCCCAAATGTAAAATTTGGGTCCGATTTAGTCGAAATTTAATTCTCCTCCGGCCGGGCCCAACCTCAATCAGAACGACCGAGGTTGGGTGAAATCCGGAGATTGTTACTTGAGCTCGACCTTGGCTCCAGCGTCCTCAAGCTTGGCCTTGGCGGCTTCCGCATCGTCTTTGCTGACTCCTTCGAGAACTGCCACAGGGGCACTTTCGACAAGCTTCTTGGCATCTGCAAGTCCGAGTCCGGAAGCAACTTCACGCACAGCCTTAATGACGGCGATCTTGTTACCACCCTGCTCGGTAAGCATGACGTTGAATTCGGTCTGTGCTTCCACAGGACCGGCATCGGCCACAGCTGCCACAGCAACTCCTGCGGCTGGTGCAGCGCTTACGCCCCACTCTTCCTCAAGATGTTTTACCAATTCGGCGGCTTCCAGGACGGTAAGCTTGCCGAGCTCTTCTGCAATTTTTGTAATGTCTGACATTGTTTTATTTGGGTCGGTGTCGTCGCGCTTGGGGCTATCCAATCATTTCAGTCTTACTGCCGTAAGTCCGACGAGGAACCAGTTTTGTTTTCCAAGCCTTCCCTACCCTGCAAAGCAGAACAGGTCGGGCCATCCGTTCAAATTTTTTATTCTCCTTCGTCGAATTTCGCCTTGATGACGCGGGCGATGCTCGCGGCGGGCTCGTTGACAACGCGAACCAGTTGGGTCGCAGGAGCGTTGATGGTCGCAAGAAGCTGGGAAAGGAGCACTTCGCGTGGTGGAAGAGCGGCAAGTCCCTTGACTTGGTCGACACTGAGGACGTTTCCATCGAGGATACCGGCCTTAATCTCGGGCTTCTTAAATTCTTTTTCAAAGTTGGCTACAACCTTGGCAACGGCGCACACATCGGAGTCACCGGTCACAAAAGCAGTCTGACCAACAAGCTCTTCACCAAGATCGGGAAGACCGCTGTCAGCGAGAACACGCTTCATGAAAGAGTTTTTGGCAACGTGACACTCGGCACCTTGCTCGAGGAGACGACCGCGAAGCACGTTGAACTCGGGAACCGTTGTTCCGGTGTAATCGACCACGAGGACGAAAGCAGAGTCGTCAACACGTCCCTTGATTTCGTCGAGAATGAATTTCTTGTCTGGGTTCATGGTATCGTTTCGAGTTAGGCGGTGTAAGAGGAGATATCGAGAGAGATCCCGGGGAGCATGGAAGCTGCGAGAGTGAAGCTCTGGATGTAGTTACCCTTTGCGGAAGCGGGCTTGGCTTTGACGATGCTATCAACAAGAGATCCGACATTCTCAAGGAGTTGAGCCTCCGAGAAAGAAGCCTTGCCACAAGCAGCGGCGATATTCGAGCTCTTGTCGACCTTGTAGTCGATCCGACCTGCCTTAACAGCGTTCACCGCAGCAGCAGTATCGTCGGTAACAGTTCCGGTCTTGGGGTTGGGCATGAGGCCACGGGGTCCAAGAACACGAGCAATCTTACGAACCTCGGTCATGGCGCTTGGAGTTGCAATCGCGGCATCGAAATCGGTGTAGCCGTCCTGAACCTTTTTGATGAGCTCTTCGAAGCCCACTTCGTCGGCTCCAGCTTCGGTCGCAGCCTTGGCCGCATCACCAGTGGCGAAAACGATCACCTTGACTTGCTTACCGGTTCCGTGAGGAAGGGCGACAGAACCACGAACCATTTGATCGCTCTTACGGGGGTCCACACCCAGGTGGGCCGAGAGAGTGACGGTTGCGTCGAACTTTGGTGCCGGGAACTTCTTCAGAAGAGCGACGGCGTCGGCAAGGGAATAACTCTTCCCTTCTTCGACGAGTGCCGCGGCTTTCTCGTATCTTTTGCTTCTTTTGCTACTCATTGTTTTATTTGCAGTGCGGTCGGGAAAGCGAAAGATCGTCTCCCCTCCTGCGATTGAAAATTACTCGCCAATTTCGAGGCCCATTTGCATGGCGGTGCCTGCGAGGATCTTGGCCGCTTGCTCGGGATCACTGGTGTTGAGGTCCACAATCTTGCGGTCCACCACTTCCATGAGCTGCTTCCGGGTGATCTTACCGACCTTGACCTTGTTAGGCTCTCCGGAACCGGAAGCAAGGCCAGCGGCCTTCTTCAAAAGAACGGCTGCAGGTGGCTGCTTGGTGACGAAGGTGAAGCTGGCATCCTTGTAAACAGTGATGACAGTAGGAAGAAGATCGCCGGCTGAACTCTGTGTCGAGGCGTTGAACTCCTTACAAAAACCCATGATGTTCACGCCAGCCTGACCAAGAGCAGGTCCGACGGGAGGAGAAGGGTTGGCTTGTCCAGCGATAATCTGGAGTTTGAGGACTGATTTTACTTCCTTGGCCATGATAATTGAGTGGTAAGTGAGACGTGCCGCGGACGGCGAGGTGTGTGTGGGGAGATAATTAGAGGAAAGTCAAGATGAAACTGCTTCGAAAAAGCAGTAAAAAAGGCTTTAGGCCTTTTCAACCTGCCAGTATTCGAGTTCGACCGGAGTCGAGCGACCGAAAATCGTAACGGCCACGCGCATCTTGCCGCGTTCCGGATCAATTTCTTCAACGATGCCATTCTGGGACTCGAAGGGACCATCGGAAACCTTGACGGTGTCGCCCACTTCGAACTCGATCGAGGGTCGAACGCTTCCTTCGCGCTCTTCGATCTGACTGAGCATGCTTGCGACTTCCTTTGGCCGCATCGGGATCGGCTTGTTCTTCGCTCCTGCGAATCCAATCGAGCCATCCAACTGCTGCATGAATGACCAGGTATCATCGACAACATCATTGTGCTGATCGAGGAGATGCATGTTGATGATGACATAACCGGGGAAGAATTTCTTCTTCTGCTCGGTCTTCTTGCCGGCACGGACTTCCGAGACCAACTCAGTGGGCACGAGGACATTAAAGATCTTGTCTCCAAGTTCTTCGGACTCGACGAGGCGCTCGATTCGGGCTTTCACCTTGGCCTCTTGACCTGAAAGCACGTGAACGACATACCACTGGTCTTTTGCTGCGGGAATGGTGGGCATTTAAAAAGTTGTTTCGAATCTGTGTTGAAACGGAAAATTGTAGGGAGCGAGCCTTATTTGGCCAAGCCTCCGAGAAAGGTCACCGCCTGGGTGTGAATAAGATCCCAAAGAGCAACATAGGCTGCCATGAGGATGATCGCAATGAGCACAACGATTGTGGAATCGATGAGTTCCTTATATTTCTTAAATCCACGAACCTTGGGATCGGATTCCCAGGGCCAAGATGCTTTGCGGAGCTCGGTTTTAACTTCACCGATGAATTTGAAGGTTTTTTGGAACATTTTAGAATGTGGTGAAAGTGGCAGGACAGACAGGACTTGAACCTGCAACCCTCGGTTTTGGAAACCGATGCTCTACCAATTGAGCTACTGTCCTAGTTACTTTCGAGAGAGTTTGTATTTTGAGGCGACTGAGGGGCACTCCCATTTGGAGGAGTGCCCCTGTAAAACCAGCCAACAGGTCGGCTTTCCGGAACGAAAAGTCAACCTGTCTATAAATCAAGATTACTTGATGATTTCTCCAACGCGACCAGCACCAACGGTGCGACCACCTTCGCGGATGGCAAAGCGCATGGCTTTCTCCATGGCGACAGGAGTGATCAGTTCGATCGTGAGGCTGACGTTGTCACCAGGCATCACCATTTCGACACCGTCGGGAAGGGAGATTGATCCAGTCACGTCAGTCGTGCGGAAGTAGAACTGCGGGCGATAGTTCGAGAAGAATGGAGTGTGACGTCCACCTTCGTCCTTCGAAAGAACGTAGACTTCGGCAGTGAAGGTGGTGTGAGGATTCACAGAACCAGGCTTCACGATGCACTGTCCACGCTCAAGGTCGTCCTTCTTAAGTCCACGGACAAGAAGACCGACGTTGTCGCCTGCACGACCTTCGTCAAGAAGCTTGCGGAACATCTCGATGTCAGTGATGACAGTCTTCTGAGTGTCGCGGATACCCACGATCTCAACTTCACCCATCTTCTTGATGATGCCACGCTCGATACGACCGGTCGCAACAGTTCCACGTCCTTCAATCGAGAACACGTCCTCGATCGGCATGAGGAAGTCCTTGTCGATAGGACGCTCGGGCAAGGGGATGTAGCTATCAACAGCTTCCATGAGCTTGAGGATGGCTTCCTTGTGAACAGGATCTCCTTCGAGAGCCTTGAGAGCAGACCCTTTGACGAAGGGAATGTCATCGCCAGGGAATTCATACATGGAGAGAAGCTCGCGCACCTCCATTTCGACGAGCTCAAGAAGCTCGTCGTCATCGACCTGATCGGTCTTGTTAAGGAAAACGACAAGTGCGGGCACTCCAACCTGACGAGCGAGCAGGATGTGCTCACGAGTCTGGGGCATGGGGCCATCAGCAGCGGAAACCACAAGGATACCACCGTCCATTTGGGCAGCTCCGGTGATCATGTTTTTGACGTAGTCAGCGTGACCTGGACAGTCAACGTGCGCATAGTGACGATTTTCAGTCTCATACTCGACGTGAGCAGTTGAGATTGTGATACCACGCTCTTTCTCCTCGGGAGCGGCGTCGATCTCGTCATAAGCCTTTGCTTCACCACCACCTGCTTCAGCGAGGATAGTTGTAATAGCGGCGGTGAGGGTGGTCTTGCCGTGGTCAACGTGACCGATGGTGCCGACGTTGACGTGAGGCTTGTTCCGTTCGAACTGTTCTTTAGCCATTGTATTGGTTAATTAGGTTTTAGCTGGTTTTAGGTCGTTTCACACATCTTCCTGGAGCTTTTGGTGGGAATTGAACCCACGACCTCGTCCTTACCAAGGACGCGCTCTACCCCTGAGCTACAAAAGCAGAACCAGAAAGTTGTTTGTGAATGCTATCAGCTTTGAGTTGAGGGGAGGGCGAAACGCTGGTTTTAACAAGCTCCTCGATCTTCCCTCTTCCCGCTGCTGAGAGCGGGGCGCAAACTAGCAAAGTCGGTCACTCTGTCAAAAGTATTTTCAAAAGAAAGTTTTTTTAGCCTGAAGCCTTTGTTTTAGGGCATTCCAGGAGCCTTCAGAAGCCCCAAAACAATCACTTTGCCGAGTCAGCGTCCTCAACCATGAGCGAGAATCGCTCAATCGCAGTCGCCCGCCCTGTTTCTTCGTCAAGATCAACGATCGCCCCACACAAGCGAACCGGCCCTTTCGCGACCGGAAAACGCGTCGGCAATCCCGTTCGAAACCGCCAAACCACCGAATCCACTTCCCGCCCTAAAACGGAAACATCAGGACCGCACATTCCAGCATCGGTGAGATAGGCGGTTCCTCCGGGAAAAATCGATTCATCCGCCGTCTGCACATGGGTGTGGGTTCCCACTACAAATGACACCCTGCCATCCAGCGCCCGCCCCATCGCGATTTTCTCGCTGGTCGCTTCCGCATGGAAATCAACCACCATCATTTTCACGCCCTCCTCCTTGAGGCGCGCAATCTCTGCTTCCAGCAGGGTGAGCGGATTCTCAAGAGGAGGATTCATGAAGACCCGTCCCATCGCATTCAGCACCGCGACCTTTCCTTTCGCCGTTTCCAGCACCACCGATCCGGCCCCGGGGGCATCGACAAAATTAATCGGTCGCAACAAGCGCGGCTCGGTCGGAAAGTAGTCCAAGACCTCCCGCTGATCCCAAACGTGATCCCCTGTCGTCACCACCGCGACTCCGGCTCTGAGCAGATCGATGCAAATCTTCGGCGTAATCCCCCGTCCACCGGCCGAGTTCTCACCATTCACGATGATGAAGTCGATCCCATGCTCTTCCTTAATCTCCGCCAGCTTGCCAATCACGGCGTTTCGACCCGGCGAACCAACAATATCTCCCAAAAATAAAATCCTCATCACGTTTTTCCTAGCCAACTCTAGAACGACTGAAACTGCCTGAAAAGCCCGGAAACCAAATGAAGCATCACCATTTTGACGCCTCCTACATTTTCGTCCGCCCTTCTGACAACTCCTTCTCAATTTTCACAAGCGCCCCATCGACATATCGATCATTTGGCTGACGCGCTTCCATTTCCGATAATTTCTTCAATTGCGGAAGAGCCTTCGTCCGGACAAGCGCCAGGATCTGATCCTATTCAGTTTCGCTTATTTCAATTCTCCTATCTCCTCTTGGATCAAGCCTCAGAGCAAACTCAAGAACATCCATTTAAAAACCCCAAGCAAGAGATCTCCGCACCTCACAACCTGACTTCAGAGTTGCGAGCTTCCATCGCAGGGTTGACATTCGCCCCATGCCGCGACCTCTTGCGAAACGAAAGATTCAATGGCTTTTGGTCTTCGTCCCCCTTCTCATCATCTCGTTTTTTCTTTTTAGGAAAACCTCACCACCGACACCAACGTCATCTCCTCCCCCGCCCCCTGTCCGGGATCTCACCAACCTCGCCAGCCTCGGCCTCCCTCCCGACTGGTCACAGCTCGAGCGGTTCCAAAAGACCATCTCTTGCGAAACCTTTCTCACTCGCCTCGAAACGGTCTACACCAAAGATGCTTCCTGGAAGAAATGGATCATCGTTGATGAGAAAAACAAGCAAGCCAAGATTGGCGACTTTACCCTGAAATTCTCAGAAACCGATCAACCCGCGCCGGGCTCGGTCTATCACTGGAAAAACCGGGCCTCTCTTTCTCCCTCCCGAAGCCTTCCTCTCCAGGGTCTCCACATCGCTCTCGATCCCGGTCACATCGGTGGAAGCTACGCATCGATCGAACAGCGTGAATCGAAATGGGGAGACGCCATCATTCAGGAAGGCACCATGACTCTCCTCACCGCCAAAACTCTCGCGCCCATGCTCGAAAAACTCGGAGCTTCCGTCACCCTTGTTCGAACAAAACTCGAACCCGTCACCAAAAAAACAAGCGAGGACTTCTCAGATCCCCGTCTCTTCTACCGCACCTCCGAAATCCGCGCGCGCGCGCGTCTCGTCAACGAATCCATCAAGCCCGACCTCGTCATCTGCCTCCACTTCAACGGGTCCGCTTCCAGAACCCCCGAACCCCTCCAACACTTCCACATCATCCTCAACGGCACCTATGCCGCCGATGAAATTGCTCACGAAGACGAACGTTTCCAAATGCTCCAACGCCTCCTCTCCGGCACCATCATCGAAGAAGTCCCTCTCGCCCGCGAAATCGCCGGTGCCTGTAATGACATCCTCAAACTCCCTGCTTACAAATACCGCCCCAACCTGCCCACCGCCCAAAACGTCGTGAATCACCCGAACCTCTGGGCACGTAACCTCCTCGCCAACCGGCTCTACCAGTGCCCCGTCATTTTCATGGAACCCTACGTCATGAACAGCAGCACCTTCATCACCCGTTTTAAGCAGAACCCCGAGGAGATCTACCGCGAATACGCCCGCGCAGTTGCCGATGGCCTCACTCGATACTACTCTCAGCAATGAAGCCCCTTCTCATCATCGCCGGCGCCGGATACCTCGGCACCGAAATCGCTTCCCAAGCCTCCGGCTACCAAGTCGTCACCGCCACCAAATCCGGCGGCGACTCACACGAAGCCTGCGACCTCTCCTCCGCCGAACAAGTCGCCGCTCTGGCACAAAAGCACCCCTCGCCCGACGTCGTCATCCACTGCGCTTCTTCCGGCCGTGGCGGCGCGGACGCCTACCGTGATGTCTTTCTCAAAGGAGCCCAAAACCTCCTCCACGCCTTTCCTCAAGCCCATCTCATCCTCACCTCCAGCACCTCGGTCTACCACCAGACCGATGGCTCGGAAGTCAATGAGTCCTCTCCCACCGATCCCATCCGCGAGACTTCCCAACTCCTCCTCGAAGCCGAGAAAATCGTCCTGAATGCCGGCGGCACCATCGCCCGACTCGCCGGACTCTACGGCCCCGGCCGCAGCGTCGTTCTTCGAAAATTCCTCGATGGCTCCGCCGTCATTGAAGAATCCGGCCAACGCATCCTCAATCAAATCCACGTTGGAGACGCCGCCTCAGCAACCCTTCATCTGGCCTCTCAGAAACTCCCCGGCATCTTCAACGTCTCCGATAATCAACCCATCTCGCAGCTCGAATGCTACCAAGGCCTCGCCAAATACTTCGACCGCCCCCTCCCGCCCACCGGAGAAAAGAACACCTCCCGCAAGCGAGCTTGGACTCATAAAAAAATTCTCAACCAAAAGATCCTGACGACCGGCTGGTCACCCGGGTTTCCTGTATTTTTCGACGCCCTCGACAGCCTCTCCTCCATTTCCTAGAAACCCCACACATGCGGTCTGTCCTACTCATTCTCACCATTGCAGCAGGCTACGCCCTTCTGCGAGGTTGGCCGGAGAACTGGCATCCCATCATCCGCATCTGCCTCGCCGTCTCTGCCCTCGTGGTCGCTTTCGGACTCTGGGGACAATCCGCCAAGCCCACCTCCACGCTTGCCAAATCCGCCCGCCCCCCCCGACTTCTCGATTACGCCACCATCGGCATCGCCATCCTGATTGTTGAGTGTTTCTTCCTCATCTTTCTCTCGCTCGCCCCATCAAAGTCAGAAGAACTCGCCTTCGCACTCGACGACGCGCTGCACCCCGGGGATTACTCCGATGAAGAAGTAAGCTCCACCGAAGGCCCGGGGACTGCCCCTGATCCCGGCAAGGGCGGAAGTCTCATCACTTCAAACTGGCTCTTTTCCGGCCCCGGTCCCCGCAAGCTCAATAAAAACGCAACAGTTCGTCCCTCAAACCGCCCCGAAGTCTACCTCTTCCCAAACTCAAAAAAGGACGCCCAGGTCCTGCTCGGACACGAACGATTCCTGCGTAATTTCACCCTCGCAACCTATCGCGGAGGTTCATGGTATCCTCACACGATCGTCCCCCGCACCCTACGCGCCGATACCGACACCATCGCCAGGTCTCCCAAAACACCCGGCACTGAAGTCCGCTACGACATCTCGCATCGAGCCAACACCGGCGCCCAAACCCTCGCTGTCACCGTCCCAAATTTCACCGCCATCAAGCAGCCCACCCTTCGTGAAACTTCGCCCGATACCTTCCGCCTCCCACCCAACACGGCCCAAGGAAAAAACTACCGCTATGAAGTGTCATCCATTCCCTTCGACTTCAATCAGGTCACCAAGGTCAAGCCCGGCGCCACTCCCTCACCTGAATACCTCAATCTCCCCCCGGATCCCGACCTCCGCCAAAAAATCCAAACCCTGGCCTCCACCTATGGGCCGGTCACCCGCGACTCCATACTCGCGCTCCGCCAGGACATTCGCTCCCGCTGTCAATACTCGCTGGATATCAACATGCCCGAGGAACTCGACCCCCTCGACGGCTTCCTTTTCGAAACCAACATTGGCTACTGCACCCACTTCGCAACCGCCACCGTCATGCTCGCCCGCGCCATGGGGATCCCCTCGCGCATCGCCTTCGGTTGGTCCGGCGGACGGTATTTTTCAGGCCCCAATCTCTTCGTCTTCCGCGCCCGCGAAGCCCACGCCTGGGCGGAACTCTACCTCGAAGACTATGGATGGGTCATCTTCGAAACCACCCCTGCCACCCGGGAGGAAGGCTCCCCCTCCATCGCCGACGCTGAAGAAACTTCGCCCTACCTCGCCGAACTCGACAACGACGACCCCGAAGATCTCAAAAAAGATCTCGGCAATCTCCTCCGTGTCACGCTCTGGATCGGAGCTGCCGCTTTCCTTGCCCTGATCATAGCGCTGCTCCTTCGCCGCCCCAACATTGAAACGAGTGAATCCATCAACTCCTTCGGCGTCCTCCCCGCCACGCCAAACTACCTCTCAGCCTTCCGCCGCGCCTGCCTCGTTCATGGACACCCCATGCCGCCCGGTCGGACCTTAAGAGCTCATCTTGCCAAAATCCCGGCACCCGATTTCACTTCTACCCTTCTTCAATATCACTACGCGGTCCACTATGGTGACCAGCCTCGACACAAAGCCACCGAGAAAAAGTTCCTGACCCAACTTAGAAACTGGGAAAAAGGAACGAGATGAACTGCAGACACGCTCTTCTTGCCACCCTGCCCCCGTAGCCTGACTTTTACTCATCCGATAGGAATCAGGCTTTCTCTTGCCAGCAAAATTCAATCAGTCAAACATAGCCCCATGAAGATTCGGGAGTTTATTACCATCTCAATTGCAACCCTCCTCGTCGCCTGCAGCCCGGGGCAAGGCCCGACTCCCGGTTCCCCCGCCGTCGTTCGACCCAGCGACGTTCGGCCAAACCTCCCGCCGGTCAGCACCCCCTCCATTCGGGCCGAGAGTGCCGTCATCATTGACACCATCACCGGCGGCATTCTTTTTGAGAAAAACGCCCGGACCCAGCGCGCCGTCGCCAGCACCCAGAAACTCCTCACCGCCCTCTGTGTCGTCCGTGACGGACCTCTCGCCAATCCTGTCACCGTCCAAGCGTCGGACACTTGGGTCGAGCCCTCGAAAATCTATGTCGCCGCCGGGGAACAATACACCCGACGCCAGCTCGTCAAAGCCCTCCTCGTCAAGAGCGGAAACGACGTCGCCAAAGTCCTCGCCCGCGATGTCTCCGGCTCTGAAGCTGCCTTCATCGACCTCATGAACCGCACTGCCCGTTCCCTCGGCATGACCCAGTCCAACTTCAAAAACCCCCACGGACTCACCGAAGACGGCCAATATTCCACCGCCCTCGACATGGCCACCTTGGCCCGCGAAGTCACCAAAACCCCATTTTACCGTGAGTGCATGCGCACCAAGCAATATACGTTTCGATTTCCCGACGGCCGCACCAAAACTCTCACCAACACCAACAAGGTGCTCAAAAGACTCCCCTACTGCACCGGCATGAAAACCGGATACACCAGTGCCTCCGGCCGCTGCCTCGTCTCCTCGGGAGTTCTCAATGGCAAAGCCGTCATCGCCGTCTGCCTCGGCTCCACCTCTGCCGACGTCTGGAACGACTCCGAAAAGCTCCTCCGCTGGGCCCTCGAGTGATCTTCAACCAGTGGTTGAAAGCGCGACCATAGCCAGCCCCATCAACCGTTGCCTGAAGGCCAAGCTCATCGTCGCGCGAGGACCAAAAACCCACCTCACCCGGGAATTTTTTCCAGTTGCCTCCTCCTCCCATCGCGACAACCCTCTCTCCGCCATGAGCCGCCAAAAAGACCTCGCCATCGAATCCGCCCGCGTCCTTCGTGAGGCTGGTCATGTCGTCTACTTTGCCGGCGGCGCGGTCCGTGACCAACTCCTCGGCAAAGAACCAAAGGATTACGACCTCGCCACCTCCGCCAGACCCGACCAAATCCAGGCCCTCTTCAAAAAATCCGACGCCGTCGGCGAACACTTTGGCGTCATCATCGTGAAGGGCACTGGCGAAATGATCGAAGTCGCAACCTTCCGCACCGACGGCTCCTACAAGGACGGCCGCCGACCTGAATCGGTCGAGTTCTCCTCCCCCGAAGAAGACGCCCAACGCCGCGACTTCACCATCAACGGCCTCTTCCAGGATCCTCTCACCGGCGAAATCATTGATCACGTCGGCGGTAAAGCCGATCTCGAAGCCCGCATCCTCCGCGCCATTGGCGAGCCGCAAAAGCGTTTCGAAGAGGACGCCCTCCGCCTCCTTCGCGCCCTCCGTTTCGCCGTCACCACCGGCTTCGAAATCGAAGCACAAACCTGGACCGCCATTTGCGATTGCGCCCCGCTTCTCACGCAAATTTCCCCCGAGCGAATCCGCGACGAATTCTCCCGGATCCTCGTCTCCGACGACCGTGCCCGCGGACTCGACCTCCTTGCAGACTCCGGACTCATCGCGCAATTCCTTCCCGAAATCCTCGACCTTCAGGGCTGCGAACAACCTCCCCAATGGCACCCCGAGGGCGACGTCTACGTCCACACCCGCATCGCCCTCTCCCTCCTCAATTACCCGCCACTCAATCTCGCCCTCGCCGTCCTCCTCCACGACATTGGCAAGCCCGCCACGCAAACGTGGGACGCCGAAGCCGGGCGCTTGCGCTTCAACGGCCACGACAAAGTGGGAGCCGATATGGCCGAAGTCATCCTCCGCCGCTTGCGCTACTCAAACCAGACCATCGAGGAAGTCCGCTTCATGGTCTCGCGCCACATGAACTTCATGCACGTCAAGGACATGCGCACCGCCAAGCTCAAGCGCTTCATGTCTGCTGAAACCTTCGGCATGGAAACCGAACTCCACCGCGTCGATTGCGACAGCTCCAACGGCTTCCGCGACAACTACGACTTTGTTCGTACGAAAAAGGAAGAGTTTGCCAAAGAGCCCCTCATTCCCAAACCCCTGATGAATGGACACGATCTCATCCGCGATTTCGAAATGAATCACGGCCCCGAAATCGGCAAGGTCCTTCGCAAG
Source organism: uncultured Verrucomicrobiales bacterium (assembly GCA_913060685.1). Lineage (GTDB taxonomy): Bacteria > Verrucomicrobiota > Verrucomicrobiia > Verrucomicrobiales > Akkermansiaceae > SW10. Next base: position 1,226 of record CAJXVQ010000022.1, on the reverse strand, counting down.
GTCCAGACCGAGCAACTCGAAGGACGACTTTCTGATAAAGAATCCGCCTACCAATTCGTAAAAGAAACACTTTCACCATGAGCAACATCCCGACCGAACACGACGACCCCATCAACGCCAGGATCCTCGCCGTCTCCGAAGACCTCGTCTCCGGCTTCCAGCAAAATCCTTTTTCCATCATCGCCCAGGAGTCCGGCGTCGAACTCGACATCGTCCTCGAACGCATCCGCGCCATGCTCGCCGCCGGCGTCATCCGCCGCGTTCGCCAGACCATGCTCGCCACCAAACTCGCTCATGGAGCACTCGTCGCCTGGCGTCTTCCGGAGGAAAAACTCAATGACGCCTTCGACTTTATGTCCAAGGAAGATCCCTTCTCCGGCCACGTCGTGATCCGCTCCACCGACGGACAGATTTCCGGCTCCGGATACCGCCTCTGGACCACTCTCAAAGTCCCCCAGGGCGAATCGCTCGAAGAGCACGGCAACGTCCTCAAACGTCTCGTCGGAGCTGACGAATTCATCCTCATGCCCGCCAATGGCGTCTTCGCCCTCGGCGTCGGCCACGTCCGCCGCAAAGGCCTCGAACCTGGAGCCAAGCTCGATGCGCCTGCCGAAATGATGACCACCACCGTCGTCGATCTCACCAAAGAAGAATGGAATGTCCTCCTCGCACTCAAAGAGGAACTCTCTCCCGAAGAAGTCGTCATCAACTGCTGGGATGCCCGCGCCGAAATGGCCGGTGTCTCCCTCGAGCGTTTCTACGAAGTCGCCAAAGTACTCGACATCAAGAAAGTCATCGGCCGATTCTCCACATTCCTCGAGCACGTCAAACCCTCCGACACCGGCAAACGCGTCACCCGTTTCAACGGACTCTTCCACTGGGCTGTCCCCAAAGGTCGCGAGCAGGAAGCAGGCGGCGAAGTCGGTCGCCACCACTGCATGACCCACGCCTACTGGCGCGAAGGCGGACCAAAATTTGGAGACGTCAACGTCATGGGTGTCGTCCACGGCACCGAGAAGGACAAAGTCCTCGAGCACAAAGCCGCCATCGACAAACACCTCGAAGCCGTCGGCATTCCCGTCAGCTACACCAACGTCTTCTGGGGCGGCCGTTCCGAAATCAAACCCTCGGAAATCTCACCAAAAATCTACCGCGAGTGGCACGAAAAATACGCTGAATAGCCCAAGGACTGTCTCTTATACACATCTGACGCTGCCGACGATCTA
>CAJXVQ010000021.1 GCA_913060685.1 uncultured Verrucomicrobiales bacterium | reverse complement strand
GAAGTAGAATGCCCTCGCGAGTCAGCCGGGTCAGAGCCGTCGAACTAACCCCGGCTTTTCCGATTGTCCTGCCAAGCAATTAAGGCAGGGCTGCGGCTTGACCATCCCGACGCCAACGAGGAGAGATTACATCAATTTTTGATCGAAAGAGTCTATCGCAATGAAGTACGGTGAAGAGGCGGTTTACGCCCTTCTGGATCTCCTGAACGAGCATGATGTCTCTTCGATTACATTCGAGAATGGTGCGCGCAACTTGAGCTGCTTGAATCGCTCGCGGAGGCCGAGTCTCGCGCCACATCTCATTGAGACCCTTCCCGACCATCGATCAATAATGAATTTACCCCCCATCATCTTTCTCTGGGCTGTGCAAATTAATGTGTAAAGGGCAGGGCAAACCCCGTCGATTTACTGACCTGGCCTCGTGAAACATTCTTGCGGTAGTTTCACGGGGCCAGGTCATCCAAACGGCACCATTTGCGGGTGTCTGGTTTTGTTTCTGCGGTTTCTCATAATTTCTGCGGGAAGATTCTTGAATGAGCTTCGGGCATGCCCAACCCCTTTCCTTGACCCAAGGCCGCTGAAAGACTCTATGTTTGCTCATACGGTAGCATTGGCAGAACTTTCGTTTCTTGGAGCTGGAAACGAGCACGATGTCTACTTCCATCCAAGCTCGCGTAGAGTTCTTCTACAAAGGCGTCATCGACAACAAACTCGTCAAAATCTTTGACGCCCGCCCGGACAACGTCCTCTTCGAAACTGAGAACAGCGCAATTCGGACAATCGACGTCCAAATTAAGATCGAGGCCATGCGAGGCCGTCAATTCCGGATCACAGGGCCAAGCGATCTCACACGTCTCCGAAGAAGCCCTCGACCGAACCTCGCTAGTCAAAGCGAACCTGCGGACGCAGTCTGCTCTTCTCTTCTTGAGACAATTGGTCAGGCCGAACAATCAGCGTTTTTAGTTGCGGGAACATGTTTAAATCCCCCATGGAGCTGATTTGACTGCCGCGTAAATCAGCCACCTCAAGCATCTTCAGGCCGGCGATTTCCGAACTGTTCGAAATCAACGTATCAATAAGAATCAAGCGCTTTATCGGCAGAAACCGCAGCGGATACTGCCCCTGGTTCGTTCGCAGAGAGAAAGACTCGCCCCCTCCATCGATCGTCAGTGTCTGCGTCTCTGCCTCGTAGCTGAAACAGTGCGCATGATCGCCAAACATTGCCTTGACCGCCAGTTCATACCCCTTCCGATATCCCAACGAGGCGTAGTCGTAGGAGAGGATCTTTTCTGACAGCGTGGGTCGCTTCATCGACCGCACTGTCTCAATGATCCCGGCCAGCTGGGTTGCCGAGGTCTTATGCTTATCAGGATCAAAGGATTCAGCCAACACCCCATTGACCCTGACAAGCCCGCGCATGCGATCGGGATTGATCGCAAAATACGGCTTTGCCTTAGCAAACTCTGCGCTCATGAAGTAGAGATACGCAAGCTGCGCGCGCGCCTCATCGGCGCGCTCCGGCTCGGTACGGATCATGTCGTTCACGGAACGCATCGTCAGTTCATAAGACACCAATGGTCGTTGATAAAAGAAGTTATTGCTAAACTGATCGCCAGTGGCGACCAAATCGCTGGGAAGCGCCGTGGCCAGCAGCCCTACCTCCCGAAGCAATGCCTCTGAGTCTTCCTTTTCCACCCGCAAATGCGCCGCGAGTGTCTCGGTCTCCTCCTTTTCTACCCGCAACCGTGCCGCGAGTGTCTCGGTCTCCTGCTTTTCCACTCGCAAACGCGCCGCCAAGGTCTCGGCCTGTTCACGCTTGGCGCTCAGGCGGTCAACGAACAAGGCTGTCACCACCACCACCATCGCCACGAAGGCAGCGGCCAGATTGCAGCTGACGCGATTTCGACGATAGAACAACAAAAACTCGGTCGACAGCCCACTTTCATGGGCTACGGGAGAGAAGCCGCCAAGAAACGCGCGGACATCTGTGATCAAGTCACTCACCGACGGATAGCGGTCGGCCGGTTCCAGCGCCATCGCCTTCATGACCACGGCACTCAAGCTCTCGGGAACGCCGTTACCGCGCTCGGTTGGCGGCACAATATCACCGGACACTGCCGCCTGCAGCATGGTGTCGGTGTCACCCGCGAGGGGCGGTCGACAGGTCAGCACGGCGTAAAGCAGGGCGCCCAATGCGTAGATGTCGGTGCGCTTGTCCCGGTCTTCGCCGCGAATCTGCTCTGGTGCCATATAGCCGGGAGTTCCCTTAACCTGACCGTACATCGTCATCCCGCTCAACAGATCGGGATTGAGCAACTCGTCATCATCGATCTCATCAGTGCCGCCGATCAGTTTTCCCAAGCCCCAGTCACAGACCAACACTTCGCCATAATGACCGACCTGAATGTTGGCCGGCTTCAAGTCCAGATGAATGACGTCGCGCGAATGCGCGTAGGTGATCGCATCGCAAACCTTGAGGAAGATATCGAGTCGATCCGATAGCGGAGACCCCCCATCCGCAAGGGCCTTCTGCAAGACCACATCGAGCCCATCACCGGCTTTTAGATCCATGGTGAAATACGGTTTTCCCTCTTTGTCGACGCCGACATCGTGAACGGAGATGACGTTCGGGTGCTCGAGCAGCGCTGTCAGCCGTGCCTCGCGAATCAATGGATCAAAGAGCAAATCGCTTGCGTCTTCATGCAAACGAGCCATGGCGACGTGACGATTACCGTGTCGATCGAGAACCTTGAGGATGCGTTTCATGCCGCCAACTGCAATCAATTCAGCTTGACCGTAGCGCTCCTGAAGCGAACAAAGCTGGCCGTAAAGAGGCGATTCTGCTGCCGGATCAATCTCCTCGAACGCTTCCTCAAACAGATTGTTCAAGGCTTGGGTTCGGTCTCTCGATTCTTCCGTCATTGGTCAAACTCCAGGTAACTGCGCAACTGTCTTGCTTCCTTGCGGAAGCGCGACTGGACACGATTGCGCAGTACGTAGACCGAGTCCTTGGTCAACTCAAGCGCCGACACGATATCGTCAACGGACTTTCCATCGAGAGTCATCGTGAAAACGTCCATGGCCTTGCCGGAGAAACTGGCATTCAAGCGTTCAATGACCAGCGCAATGATGTGTTTCCGCCACTCGCTTTCAATGATGTCCTCAATATCCGGTGGCACGACGTTGGCGACGGCGGCGGTGGTCTCCCGGCGTTTTCGCGAGGCAGCCTGGCTGCAATGCGTATAGAAGGTATTGCGGATGACCGTTCCCAGCCATGTGCGAAACCTGGCGTGGTCACGGCCCAGTTCCACGGTTGAGAGGTTCTGCCATAACTTCACCAAGATGGTTTGGCTAAGATCTTCGAGGTCATCCAGGGGCGCGTGCAGCTGCATCAGCACCATGCGAATAAAGCTCGCATAATAGTCGGTGAATTCGTCCCAGGCTTGGCTGTCGTTGGGATCGCGCGCCCGGCCAATCAAGGTCTGTCGTGTCTTCCACTGCTCTTTCGACAAGTTGATCTCATGCTGTTGGTCCATGGCTTCAGTCCGTACTTAATCGTGCCCCTTAATCTGCTACAAATCCAGGTCGCCATCGCTGAATTCGGGGGAGGAACACTCGGGAGCATTCCAGCAGGTGGGCGTGGATGTGTCAGTGATCAGCGAATATCCGCGACTGCGCAGTTCCTTGACCACACCATCTCTTGCTTCGCCGAGTTTTTCCACGGTCTGCACGTCATCAGTTGTCTTACTCATTCTATTAATCTCACTCTGGAATCATTCCGACTCTGACGGCTCAATTCGTCCCGTCACTATTAATGGCGCATGATCCGGGGAGGCTGTTGTTGATGCCTCAGGCGAGAATGTCATGAACGACATGCCCGTGGACGTCGGTGAGACGGCGATCGATGCCATTCTGCAGGAAGGTCAGGCGCTCGTGGTCGATGCCCATGAGATGGAGAATGGTGGCATGCAGGTCGTAGCAATAGGTGGTTCCTTCCAAAGTCTGGTAGCCCCACTCGTCGCTCTGCCCATGCGATGAGCCGGGCTTGATGCCCGCGCCGGCCATCCAGGTCACAAAGGTCCCGCCGTTATGGTCGCGTCCGTCTCCTCCCTGCGCAAACGGGGTGCGGCCAAACTCGGTGGTCCAAACGAGGAGGGTGTCTTCAAACAGGCCGCGCCCTTTCAAATCCTCGATGAGGGCCGCGATCGGTTTGTCGACGCTGGCGGCGATGGGCGGCAATTCTTTGGAAATGCTGCCATGGTTGTCCCAGTTTTTGACCGCTCCCTGCGGCCCGCTCCAGACTTGCACGAAACGGGTCCCTCGTTCGCACAGGCGACGTGCGAGCAGGCAGCGTTTTCCGAAGTCTTCGGTCACCTTCTGATCGAGGCCATAGGTCTTGCGGGTGAGTTCCGTTTCCTGACTTAAGTCAAAGGCCTCGGGAGCAGAAAGCTGCATCTTCGCGGCCAGCTCGTAGGAACGTATCCGCGATTCCAGCCGGGTGTCATCGGGGCGTCCGGTGGCGTGGCTCTCGTTGATTTGGCGAAGCAAGGCGAGGCCGTCCCGTTCGGCAGCGGGAGTGGCAAAGTTGAAGCGCTTGTTGGCGAACAGATCAGGCACGGGATTCGAGCCCCCGGCCTTGATGACCGTGCCCTGATGGACCGCTGGTAAGAAGCCAGAGGAGAAGGGGCCTCGCTGATTGTAGGGGAGTCCCTTGCCATCCGGGAGAACGACGAAGGTTGGGAGGTTGTCAGTGAGGTTGCCGAGGGCATAGGAAGTCCATGCTCCAAGGCAGGGGAAACCCGGTAAAAGAAAACCGGAATTCATCATGTAGGTTCCCGGGCCGTGAACATTGGTTTTCGATTTCATGGCCATCAGAAATCCCATCTCATCGACCCACTTCGCCTGGTGCGGAAACACGCTGCTCACCCAGCGCCCCGATTCCCCGTGCTGTTTGAATTCGAAGGGGCTCTTCAGGAGGGCTCCCGGCATCGCGGTGAATCCTTCCGGCTTCTCCTTCGGTCCCAATTTCTGTCCGTGCAGTTTTTCGAGAGCCGGCTTGTAATCGAAGGTGTCCATGGGGCTGGCACCACCGGTCATGAAGAGCTGGATGACCCGCTTGACTTTGGCCGGATGATGGATGCCTCCGTTCAACTCCGGCCGGGGATTGCCCAGGGCGTCACGCGTGAGCAACTGCGCCATCGCGACCCCACCGAGGCCTCCTCCGGAATCCCATAAAAACGATCTTCGGTTCATTCGATAAAGAGGAATTCGTTACTGTTCAAAAGGACCCGGCAAAAAGCGGGCAATCCGTGCTCACGGGCGTAGTTGGTAAAGCTGATCTGCTCGCTCGCGGAAGGGGGACGCAGCCAGACAAGGCGAACGGCGCGATGCACCTGTGCTTCCAATTCGATTTCCTCCGACTCCACCCGCTGTGCCAGCCACTCGCTTCCATGGAGAACAAAGTCATTGTTGAAAACCGCCAATGATTGAAGGGCCGACACCGAGAAGCTGCGTTTGGGGGCGAGCAATCCCAGGTCCGGGAAATCCAGAGCCTCCATGAAGGGATCGGGAATGCCACGCCAGACCACGCGGTAGATGCTCCTGCGGGAAGCGCCGGGTGAATCCCAGTCATAAGTCGAGTAATCCAGTGCGGGAGTCGCTTGTGGCCCCTGGGATTTTTTAAACTGCTCAATTCCCGGTCCCCCCATGGTCAGGTCGAGACGCCCCGATAGTCGGAGGATTGAATCACGAAAGACCTCTGCCTCCATGCGGTTCCGGTTCATACGCCAGAGCAGGCGATTGTCCGAGTCGGTGGCATTCATAGGCACCCGGCTGGTCTGCTGCCATGTCTCGCTGGTGAGGATCAGCTTGTGCAATTTCTTCAACGAACCCTTGGCGTCATCGCGGAACCAAACCGCCAACCAGTCCAACAATTCGGGATGGGTCGGCAGGCTTCCCATTCGGCCAAAATCATTGGGGGTCTCGCAGAGACCGCGACCGAAGTGGTAATGCCACACCCGGTTGACAATGCTCCTCCAGACGAGGGGGTTTTCTTTGTGGATCAACCAATCGGCGAGGGCCGCCCGTCTCGCGGATTCATTCAAGGGATCGGAAAGCTCAAAGCGAGCGGGCAGGTTGTCGAGCGCGGACAGCGCTCCGGGGCCGACCTCCCGGACCGGCTTGTCGATGTCACCACGGCGTAATAAGTGCACGACCTTGGGCTCCTGCGGAGCGGGTAGCTTCTTGGCGTGCGACCATGAGGAGGAAACACCGTAAACGAGGGCCATGGCAGGCAAGGTTCCGAGCCGTTTTTTCGCGTACGTTTCCAGGGCGGCGGCGGCGATGGCGGTGTTCTCTTCTTCGCTTCGCTGCCCCTCTGCTTTCTTGATTCCTGCCATCACTTCCGGAAGCACGGTTTGCACCGCCCCGCCCTCGGCATCGGTGACCGACAAGCGGAAACGCCCGATCAGGTGCTTTGGGGGATGAAGTTGTTTCAGGGTGATTGCCAACCTGCCACCCGCCGCGACCTCGATGGGTTTGGCGAGTTCGAACACGATGTGGTGTGATTGATTGATCTTAGGAAAGATGGCCCAACCGGTGACGGGATCTCCGTCGATCGCTTGCGCCGAGGTCCAGCCCGCTTGATCATAATCGGCCGAGGCGCGGGAGATCTTCAGCGGCACCGGGGTCGCTGACCCGGCGGCAAACCATTGCAAGTCCACTTCGGCGAGATGAAGGTTTCCGTTTTCAGCCCTTCCCGGTCCGCCCATGGGCAGTCGCCCGTCCTTCATCACTTCCACTCTCACGGCCGTGAGGCGACTCAACCCGACCTCCGCGGTCACGGTGTAGGTTTCCTTGTCCGCGATCGGGCCGTCGGCGAAAATTGATTGATCCTTTTGTTTCGTCAGTTGGGCCCCGCCCGAGGCGATAAAGACCTCCGGGGTCAGGAAATGCCAATCTGCGGGATTCTTTTTCCGGTCCGTCACCCATTGAGCAACGATCTCCGCATACTTTTTCTGCAACAGGACACTCGCGTCCCGACTTCCGGCTGCGGCGACCAAGTCCTCCATTTCCTGGCGAAGGGTCATCACCTCCGCCGAGGTTTCGAACTCAATGTCGCCTTTGCCAACTCCGGCGAAAACCGCCTGCAGCGAGTAATAATCTTCCTGGGTGATGGGGTCGAACTTGTGGGTGTGGCAGCGGGCGCAACTTGCAGTTGTGCTCACGATGGCCCCCATCGTTTGCATCACGATGTCGTCCCGGTCGAGGTAGTCAAAGGTGACCGGTGCCGTTCCGGCCCGGCTCGCCTCCAAAGGACCCGCGGCGATGAATCCCAGGCCCGCTGTCAGTTGAGGTTCTTCGGGGAAGAAGACATCGGCGGCGAGTTGCTCACGGATGAAGCGATCCCACGGGACATCATGATTCAAGCGACCGATAACATAGTCCCGAAACCTCCAGGCGTTCGGGCGTTTCACATCGTGCTCACACCCGTGCGAATCGGCAAAGTGAATCGAGTCCAACCAGTGCCGTGCCCAGCGTTCCCCATATCGGGGCGAAGCAAGGAGTCGATCGAGCAATTTCCCGTAGGCCATGGGATCCTCATCCTTTACAAAAGATTCGATCTCTTCAGGAGTGGGAAGGTAGCCATGCAAGTCAACACTCAGCCGTCGCGCGAGGGTTGCCCGGTCTGCCCGGCTTGCCGGTTCCAGGCCCAATGTGGTCAACTTTCGCCTAACGAAGGCATTGATCGGATGACCTCCTGCGGGCACCTCCGGGGCAACCAGTTTTCGCAATGACCACCAATCGGAATCGGGGAGCGGGGAGGGCGTGCTCTCCCGTGGGTCGGGCGCACCCCTCCCGACCCAAGCGACCAGGATCTCGATTTCGATATCGGGAAGCTGTTTCTTGGGAGGCATTTCATGATCCTCATCCTGGTAACGAATGGCCTGGATCAAGAGACTCTCGTCCGGCTTTCCCGGAACGATCGCCGGTCCACTGTCGCCCCCTGAGACCCAGCCGCTTTTGGCGTCCAAGGTGAGCCCTCCCTTCATCTTCCCTGCTTCATGTGAGTGACATTCAAAGCAGCGTTCCTTTAAGATTGGTTCGACCTTCGTTGTGAAGTATTCGTCCGCCTCGAGCAGGGGAGCCGCCAGTACGACAAATGAGAGGGGCAGGGCTTTCATCATCGTTTTATGTCTTCGATTCTGGCGCGAGGGCGCATCACTGCCACCCCCGGGATCGGTTTCTTTGGGCATGGGGCCCGCGATGACCTCCCCGGCGGATCACGAACCGGAGCAGTCACGATCCGCTTGTTGAATGTTTGCCATATATCAGATCAGAAAATAGAATCAGGGCCTCCTGTGTCAACTCCATTTCGAGCGCCGAATCACGCCGGTCACCCCGGCACTTTTACACGATGGTATTGTCAGGGCCGCGGAGTTTAGCCGGGATGGCGAGAAAGTGCTCACGTGTTCCCGTGACGAAACCGCCCGGATCTGGGATGCCCACACCGGGGCCCCTCTGACCGCATTCTTCGGACAGGGCGGAGATCTCGTAGCCGCGCGATTCAGCCCGGACGGCCAGCGGGTCGTCCTGGGGGGGAGCACGGCCGCAGGAATCTGGGAGGTGCCACTTGCCGAAGTCCCCGCGCCCGAGTGGTTTGCGCGTTTGGCGGAAGTGGTTGCAGGCGTTCGCCTGAATGCACAGGAAGTCCCCGTCGCGGTGCCACCCAGCGAGTTCTTCGAGCTCAAAGAGGAGCTTGCTGCTCTGGAAGGCGACGGCTTATACGAGCGCTTCGCGAAGTGGTTCTTTGCAGATCGTGCCACCCGCGCTCGTTCCCCCTTCCTGCGCTGAAACCAGGCTCCGGACCCGCTCGTTTTAGGGCTCTGAAAAAAAATTCAGATTGGGTGTCCGTTTTTTCGAGCGTTTCACGCGTGTTCCGATGAAAGGCCGATGAAAGCAATCGCCAATACCCTTTTTCACTCAAGCCATTCCGTTTTCAGGAAAGCGCTTCGGGGAAGGGGGGAGCGGCAAGCATTCAATCGATCTTACTCAAAACAATACGAACTAGAGACAAACCAAAATACTACCATGAAAACTATCAACATAAATATTCACAGACGTCTTCGCTTCGCAGCGGCCATCCTCACCGCCGGGTATTTCACGGCCGCGGGAAGCGTGGAGGCCGGTGATGACGTGCCCTTCAAGATGAAGGGCAGTGCCCAAGTGGATCGGAGTGAATTTCAAAACGCAACACAGGTCTCCGTGGAGATAAGAAACGAATATTCCGGCAAGGCGAATGCCAATCAACTGGGGAAGCATACATTCGAGGGGGTCCATACCCTACAACTTTCCTTAGCTGATGCCTTCTCTCCCGAAGGCACCGTTTTCGATGTTCCTTTCACTCAGGTGGAAACGCATACCGCGGCCAACGGAGACGAGCTTGAGATCACTATGGAAGGGACTTTCGAATTCGAGGTCGTCGGCCCGTTTTCTTACAAAGTCAATTTCAGCAATTATACTTGGACGATCACGGGTGGGACCGGTCGCTTCATGGACGCGACTGGGTCAGGGACAGGCAGCTCAGGTGATAGCTTCATGGGAAGCCCGTTCGTTTCAGACGGAGTAATCTCGTCTCTCGGCTCCCGCGGCGGGAACGGCAAAAAATAGCCGCAGCGCGGGACACTCCGCTGTTCTGCAATGGTTGGCCGGCCTCCCTTCCTTTGGCTGGCTCGGTTTTCCTGCGGAGGTTTAGACAATTATTACTGACGTTTTCGACCACAAAGCCGTCTTCGGATTACTCCGGAGGCGGCTCTGTTTTTTGGGATGCGGGATTCCTCGTCGTGCCCCTGCTTCCCGTTCACGAAAATAGCCACCGTTTCAATCTCATGATCGATTCTGACAAGATGTGTGTCCAAAGATTGATGGTGATTCGGAGCTTTCTTGTGGGTTTGTGGGCTCTCTCGTTCCGCTTTTTTGAATCTGCTCAAAAGCTCGTTTCTGACTGCCGCCACTACGACCATCTCGAAAAACAGGGCCTCAGTCGTCCGGGAACTCGCCTGGGAGAACGAGCCTCTGAAGGAACGCCTCGAGCGCTTCGAGAAATTGATCGAGCAGTTGCGCTAGGAGCTTGTCGAGTGTCCTGACGTCACCTCCAGCAACAGTGCCAGGATCTGCAACGATCGCTTCGCCGTCGATCTCGGCCTTCTCGAGGGTATCCCATCTTACCTAAGCCTGTCGCTGGCGAAAAGTGAACGCCTTTGGTGAAGTAAAAGGTTGGCTGGATTGAAAGCGGAGGCCGGTCGGGGCGTAATGTGTAGTGGTCCATGCGACCTCTCACATTTAAATTCAATTATTCAATTATGAACTATCGCCCACTCTTTACCGCCACGCTCTTTGTCAGTCTTTCTCCTCTCTATGCTGAAGATCCGGCTTCGGTTTCCGATGCCGGTCGATGGAGCAAGGAGCGGGTTCAATCCGAGCGTCCCGCTGTTGTTACGCCTCCGGGTCACACCACTGCCGCCAAGCCCGGTGCCGCTCCCTCTGATGCCCTTGTCTTTTTCGATGGCACGAACCTTTCGAAATGGAAAGGTAAGGGGAAGGACGGAAGCGATGCTCCGCAGTGGCTCGTGAAAGACGGACATTTTGAAGTGAAGAGGGGAACCGGGACCGTGCAAACCCGGGACCAGGTGGAAGGCGATTGCCAGTGGCACATTGAATGGTGCACGCCGGCCGAGGTGAAGGGGAACAGTCAGGGCCGCGGAAACAGCGGGGTCTTTATCGGCGGCTATCCTGAAGTGCAGGTGCTCGATTCATTTCAAAACGACACCTATCCCGACGGACAGGCTTCCTCGCTCTACAAGAAGAGTGTGGCCTTGGTGAATGCCAGCCGTGGACCGGGCCAGTGGCAAACCTATGACATCATTTGCATCCGGGAGAAGAAGGGCGCCGATGGAAAAGTCATTCAGCCCGGATCGATCACGGTTCTGCACAACGGCATCGTGACGCAGTTCGCGGTTCAGGAAGGTGGAAAGCAAGCTTCCGGTGGACTTCAACTTCAGGATCACGGCAACCCGGTTCGTTACCGCAACATCTGGGCCCGCAAATTGGTTGTGCCGACCGTGGCGGCTCCGGGGAAGTAACGGTCGTTTTACTTTTTCACGTTCTCCATCGTCCGAAGATAAGCCACGAGATCGATCACTTCTTTGTCACTCAAGGTCCCGAGTAGTCCTTCCGGCATCATGGAGACCGGGACGGTCTCGCGGGATTGAATCGTCGATTTGTCGACGACGGTATCCTGGCCAACCATTCGAAGGGTCAACTGACGGTCGTTCTCACTGGCAATGTTTCCGGTCAGGGTTCGACCGTCCCGCGTGGTGATGATCTTGAGCTTATAGTCATCCTGAATCACGGCGCTGGGATTAAGAATATTATCCAGGAGGTAGTTGAGATCGGCTCGGTTGGATCCGGTGAGGTCGGGTCCAATCATGCCTCCTTCTCCGTTGAGGATGTGGCAGGCGCTACAGGTTCTTTTGAAGATGGCTTTCCCGTTGACCTGGTCGGCCGCGGCCAGAGTGGGCTTACTCAGAAGTTTCTCGTACTTTTCCAGGGCCTTTTGTTTGTCGGCGGGAAGAAGGTCGATCGGCCCCCAAATTTCCACGAAGCCATTTCCGACGACGCGGCGGAGTTGGCGGGCCACGTAGGCGGGCACTTCCTTTTTAGGAATGCTTTTGTTCTGAATCGCCTGGGTCAAAGCCCACCCTGACTTCGGCCGGGAAGCAAGTGAGCGGAGGGCTTCGAGTTTGTCGCTTTCAGACAACTTTGGGTAGCGTTTCAGCAAGAGACCCGTGAGATTTTCGTCTTCATAGGAAGCGACGGCTCGGATGGCCTCGGTCCGCAGATTGTCATCGTCGAGAAGATCGGGAATCAGTTTTTGGAGAGAGGCATTCTTCTGATCTGCGAGCTGGGCGAGGGCTGCTTTCCTTCCGGACAGCGAAGCCTTTTCGTTGCCCACGGTCGTCAACATGGCCTTCCCGGCATCGACATTCCCAAAGAGCTGGCTCAGTTCAAGAGCGAGCCGTTTGATTTTAGGGTCTTCATCGTCTCGATTGAAGCGATTCAAATGAACCAACCACTCAGGAGTGGCTTTGAGATTCTTACGTGTTCCAAGACCCTCCCGAATTCCCTGCAAGAGGCCGAGTTGAGTCGTCTTCGAGCCCTCAGGTGATCCAAGCGAAACCATCGCGGCACCGAGCATCTTTTGATCACCCTCGGCGGCACGACGGGCGATCCATTGCGTGAGGATGGGGAGGCCGGTGCGGTGCGCGATCCCAAGGACGCGAGCTGGATCAACAGACACCATGGGCTCCAAGCCAAACCAAATCATCTTGGGGATATTGTGATCGTCCTTGTCCTCTCCCCGTAGGGTCAAGGCTTCCATAAGTTCCCAACGCTGCGCAATCGGCATGCGCTGCATCGCCGCCGCCAGATACAAGCGAACGGTTGGTGACTGATCCTCCGAGGCCATGGTGGCAAACTTCGCGAGGGTCTTCGGAGAAGCCTTTTGATCTTCGGTCAGCAATTGCACTGCCCAGGCCCGTAAGTATTCATCCTTGTGATCGAGCAATTTGAAGAGGGACTCCTCTGTCAGGCCACCCGTCACGTGGAGAGTCCAAAGCGCGCGGAGTTTCCAATCCGAATTGGGGTTCTTTTCAAGAAGGTCACGCAGTCGGCCATGAACTTCTTCGTTCAGCTTCTCTTGATGAGCACGCTTTTGAAGAATCCCGCGGGCACGTCGGGCATGCCAGGCGCTGGGGCTCGTTTGCAAGTCGACGAGATCGGATCCGGAAAGAGTGTTGAGATCGGCATATCGGTTCTTCCAATCCTTCGCCAATGATTTCTCCGGCGCGATCCGGAAGACGCGTCCGGTTTCCTTGTTGAGGACATCCTTCCCGCAGATGTCGGCGTCATGCCAGTCGAGCACATAAACATTCCCGCCGGGGCCAATCTCCATGCTGAATCCGATCCACTGGGCGTTGTTGGCCCGGAGAAAATCCTCGCCATGCGAGGCGACATACCCGGAACCTTTTTTGGTCAGGACATCGGTCAGGACCGCGTGCTCGTGAATGTTGGCCATGAAAAGACGACCGTGTTGGTCCGCCGGAAAGGCATCCGAGAGATAGACCCGCGCTCCGCCGTGTGCCGATTGGTGCGCGTGGTCCACGATCGTGCGAATGTCGCTGTAGACGTAAGGATTGTAATGACGACCGCCTTGCCGGTGATAAATGCCACCCGGGATGACGTGCCACATATGTGGAATGACACAGGCTGTGATGAAGCATTGCCCCTTGGCGTCGAAGTCGATGCCCCAGGGATTTGAAAAACCATGGGCGACGACTTCGAAGAGATCCTTGGTGGGATGATATCGCCACACTCCGCCATTGATCGGGGTGCCTGCTCCCTCAAGAGGAATGTCTTTTGGAAAGGGCTCATTTTTCTTGTAGAGCTTCCCATCACTCTTCGGTTTGCCCACCAGGGAGGGGGTTGCAAATCCCTGGCATCCATAGAGCCAGCCATCCGGTCCCCAGTGAAAACTGTTTAAGGTTTCATGGCGGTCACGAATCCCCCAGCCCGTGAGGCGGACTTCAATGTCATCCATGTCGGCGCGGTCGTCGCCATCGCGATCGGGGACGAAAAGTAAGTTTGGTGGTGCTCCAAGCCAGACGCCATCAAAGCCTACCGCGATGCCCGCTGGGAACGGAATGCCTTCGAGGAAGACCTTCCTGGTATCAGCGACGCCATCGTGATCGGTGTCTTCCAGAATGAGAATCCGGCTATCTCCGAATTTGGAGAAGCCGTGGCCCCGGCTTTCATAGTCACGATTTTCGGCAATCCACATCCGGCCCCGGTCATCCCAGCAAAATGCCATGGGCTGGGTGATCATTGGTTCCGAGGCGAAGGCGTTGACTTTATAACCCTCGCGGATCGTCATCTGATCAACCGCTTCTTTTGGCCCGAGAAATTTCGCCGCGCGGCCTTCCTTTTGCGCTTTTCCCCAGAGCCGATGATCGAGGCTCTGATCTGAATACTCCCGCCACTGCTTGGTCAAGGCCTCGGCATCGAGGTCGCCGGTGGAGACCACGATGCGATGTTTGATGATCTCTTCTTTACCTTTCGCAATCTGCCAATCTCCCATGCGAGCGCGAACGGGGCCGATTCCCAGCTGTCCGTCGACTCGCCAGGCCTGGGGAAATCCCTCGTTCTCGCGGTGATCAAAAATGCTGATCCGCCCCTGATCCTTTCGGCCTTCAATCTCCATCCCGACGTCGATCCAGTTTGCCCGTTGCCCTTCGGCTTTGCTTCCGCGCTGGCCCCGCCCATTAACCACGCCTCCCTTGAGGCCCTTCTTCCAGGGCATGCGGAGGAACAAGCCGCCGTAGTCATATTTGCCAATCGTCACCGGCTTCAAGGCCTTGCCCTTCCAGACGAGATCGAGCGCGTATTGCTTGCCCTTGTCGTGAAGGGTCCACTGTTGGGTTTCCTGTAAGACTGCTTCGCCGTTCTTTCCGAGCAAATGGTAAACCGTTTCCCAGGAGACCGTGTCGCCCTTTCCCTTGAGGACTTTGGCGGAAATCCGCTTCCAGTAGTCACCCTCGGGATGATGAAAATAATCCCGTCCATTCACGCGCGTGAATCCCCAGTAGAGCCCGGTTTGATGCTTGTGGTGCCCCGGGCTGTATTCCGTGAGAATGCCCTTTCCGTCCGGCGCTACGATGGGATGAAGATAGGGGCGGAAGTCAGGGCGCGCATTTTGAGTGAGCAGGGGATCGTTCGAATCATCCCGATAAACGGTGAGCGTCCCTTTGGCTTCGTCATGCTTGATGTTCAAGGAGGCGGCCGAAAGAACACCCGCATTCCATAAAATGGCGAGAATAAGTGGGAGAAAGCTCTTCATCATTGAAGGAGCTTATAAGAAGATTTGGAAAGATTCCAACTCAAACCAAGAGCCCCGAAGAAGACCTCCGCCCGGCATCTATCCTCGAGGCGAGCAATGCAAAATCTTCATCTGAATCTTGCTAATGAGATTGGCGCACTGAAGGAGGAAGATGGAGAAGGCTTGATCACTTCGGAGTTCTTCGTGGGTAAATTGGGTGAGCGCTTCGAGCTTGATCTCCGTGACTCTGTCCAGAAATTCTTCTAGCTCATCGACGTCAACGGTGTCCATTTGAGCGCGTTCGACTTCGAGGGTTTTTTCCAAAAAGACATCCAGCCGGTCTTTTTGCATCTGAATCATTTCTGCCAATTGGGTCTCCTTGAACCTTTTTCTCCGTGTCCAAAACAAATACAATCCTGCCGCAAATGCCACCGATAGTTCCTTGAAGGCCGCCAGGGTCTCCATGATTTGAGCGATCCGATTGATATGATCAGGGGGATTAAAAAAGGCACTTGAGACCGGATTCAGAGCGACCGGTGAATTCGTGATGGCTTCGTTTTTGGAAATCAAGGCCGGGAATTCCAGACCAAGGCCTTCGTCATAGATGGCTTCCATGACTTTCCCGATCAGGTGGTCGCTCTCGCCCTCACGGACCACAAGGAGAGCCGTTGTGGCAACGGTGGGTGTATTGACGGGCGGAACTGGAGATCCTTCCCGGTAGAGGCCCCGGGGGATTTTGGTGAGTTGGAAGTGGGGGTCTTTGGTGGCAATGGCCTCGGCTCCTTCGATGGGTAAAAGGGCAAAGCGACCGCTCGCGAGCATGTCCCGGAGATCGCGATTCATAAAGCCGGTGGTGACGATGGCGGCATCGATGGTCTCTTCCTCCAGGAGGTCTTTGAAATAGATATCGGCGGGATTGATGATCTTTTTTGAGATTCCGTAGTGCTCTAAAATTCGTTCGGCACTGGTGCGCATGCCCGAGCCCTTGTCTCCATAGACAACCCGGCGCGATGCGAGATCATCGATGGCCTGAATCGGAGACCCTCTCCGGGTCACGACGTGAACGACTTCGGAATAGAGAGGGGCAATCACGGAGAGTTCACGCATGTTTCCCGAGCCGCCTTGGATGATGGCCAGATCAACTTTCCCTTCGCGAAGGAGTCGCGCGTTTTCCACCGATCCCTCGGTTTGAATGATGACGACCTCGTGACCGGTCTTTTCCTGCAATGACCGTTGGAGAGCTTCGCCGAATTCATGGTACAATCCGCCCTCGTGGGCGGTGGCCACGCGGATCGTTTTTGGGAGAGTATCGCGTGTCGCAAACCACACGATCACCGAGATCACGATGATCGCGACCGGGATGATGGCAAGCCACCGGCGTTCCGCTTTGAAATAGTCTATCGGCATTGAGCGATACTTTATCCGGAGGTGTCGCCGAGGCCAATCAACTATTCCGGTTTCACTTCGCGGAGATTTTCCGTATCGAAGACAATACGGTTTTGGTTGTGTCTATTCAAGAATGCAGTTTGTGGTTGATGGTAAAAAGGTCTTACGCAGAGCCGCAGAGTTTTGAGGGGCTTGAGCGGGAAGGTCGTGCTTGGGGCCATGGTATTTAAGGCAGACGCTTGGCGATCCTTAAAATCGAAGCTAGCATCGGGTGTGCCTCGAATTGTTGTAAGCGTTTTCTTGAGTCTCTGTTTATTACCGGGTTGTGATTTCAAGGATAAGGAATCAGCCGATCCTCTGGAAAGAGGTGGACCGGTGGATGAGCTTGGTCCCGGCACTCTCAGCGTGGAATTAAAAGCGTTTCCAGGTGCGGAAGGGTTTGGGAAGGCTGCGAAAGGAGGTCGAGGCGGAAGAGTCATCAAGGTGACAAATCTGAAGGATGCCGGGGCAGGTTCGCTCAGAGCAGCGATCGAGGCGACGGGAGCGAGGACCGTCGTGTTTGAAGTCAGCGGGACGATTGTTTTAGAGTCTGGGTTACTTGTTAAGAATTCGTTCCTGACCATTGCCGGTCAGACTGCTCCCGGACAAGGAATCCAGTTGAGGGTGACCCCAACTGCAAATTTTGCCGCTTTCACCGTCGGCACCAGCGAAAATACAACGACCGATGTCATTGTGCGTTATCTGAAAGTCAGGCCCGGTCCCGGGAGGCAAGACAGCGTGAATGGTGATGGCATCCAAATTTTGGGTGGAGAGAGAATCATGATCGATCACTGCTCGATTGCCTGGGCGACTGATGAAGTCTTCAGCTCTTGGTATGGGCCCAAGAATGTCACCCTGCAAAATTCAATTGTAGCGGAAGGTCTCTATGACAGTGTTCACAAGAAAGGGATTCATAGCATGGGGAATTTGATCGGGGACAATTCCGACCGGTTTTCCATCCATCGAAATTTGATGATTTCAAACTCGCAAAGAAACCCTCTCATCAATTCAAAGAAAGGGCTCTTTGAGGTGACAAACAATGTCATCTACAATTGGCGCTACTTTGGAGCGGTCTTTAGCTCGCAGGGGAGTGGGGACGACGGAGTGGAAGTGAACTTGATCAATAATTTCTTTAAGGCCGGACCTGAAACACGACTGAACCGATACGAAATCCAGATGGGGAGACCCAATTTGTCCAAGCTATATCTCAAAGGAAATCTGTCCCCCAGAAGGAGAAGCCGGGATCAAGATGAATGGATTGGGGTGGGCCTCAATGCCTCTTTTGAAAAACCTGCCCCCAGGGAGGGCTACCAGTCGCTGACTGCCTTCGAAACCCCGCTCGCTGCCGAGGAGGCTACCCTGTCAGCCAAAGATGCTTACGATGCCGTCTTGGGTGATGTTGGCGCAAACTTTCCTTTGAGAGATGCCGTTGATCAACGCCTCATTGGAGACGTTATCGATGGGACCGGAAAAAGCATCAACCATCCGGATGAGGTCGGTGCTTGGCCCGAGCTCAGCAGCTCGACTCCACCATTGGATTCTGATGATGATGGCATGCCCGATGAATGGGAAAAATCCTTGGGCTTGGACCCACTGGCTGATGATGGTGCGAATGACCAAGACGCAGACGGTTACACCAACCTTGAAGAATATCTCAATCAGTTAGTGGGTGAATAATCGGCCCCCTCATGAGATCCATCGGCAACGCCCCCAGCTGCTCCTTGCCTCTATGGCCTTCATCCACGAACCTGAGCGTGGAAAGAGAAACAAGCACGGAAGGTTTTGGGATTTCGCGCAGATTCCCCCTACTTGGCCCTTTGGCGTGGAGGCGCGGCGTTCTGATCGGATGAAAGTGGGAGTTGGTCTGAATAGGGGCCGCTGAAGTTGAGGCCGGATCATGAGCGTTGATCCAAGATCGCCCAGCTCCGCCGTTGACCGGGTCAGATAGGCATTCCAATGCCCACCTCCTCGATCTCAAACTCTGCCCCGACTGACGCTCTGTCATGCTTCCAAAAAGACAGAAATGAGAAAGCCAACGATCTCGACGACATTGGAGTGCCTTTCGAAGGGAGCCATCGGTTCCATGGTGGCTCCAGCTCCTCAGTGCGAAAATTGGGTCAACGATTTCAGGGACATCCCCCCATGCTACTTCCGTTTCTTTTTCGAGAGGTCAAAATTACTTCGGCAAAACATGCACCAGCACCTTTCAACAGCCAATAGGTAAAAGATCTTGGTAAAACAACGAGTGAAACCAGGTCGCCTGCCAGAGTTGCGACCTTTGGACGAACCAGACTCGATGAACATTAATTCATTACAGTTTGGGCACCTTACCTTTCTACGTAACACGATACTCAATAGCCACAGAAGAAAGCTCACACCAAGGCAGCCTAACGCCAAAGAGACCACTTGAGGATTGGGTGCAAGAATGCTGGCAACGATTACCACCAAGAACGCGATCACCGAGAGAGTAAAAAGCACGCTGATCACACGAGATCTGAAGTGAACTTTGGAAAGGCTTCCTGTGAAATCATCCGTCATTCGCCTCAGAGGATAACCTTGAAAGAGTACAAAATCCCAATAAATAAATGCACTTTATTTTAATTTTCAACATGAAAACAATCACCGAAGGGATGGAGAATGAGTGAAATCAGGTCGAAATATCTAGCGATTAAGAATCAGGAGAAGGTCTTGGCGGTTTGCACTGTGAGAATTTTCTTCTGGCGGGAGGGCTTTGAAGCTGCCTTTAGACCGGAGCGGAGGGGGAGAAAGGGTCGCTGCTTTTTGGGTGGGCTTAGTTGGACTGTTGAGTAGATCGGAGAGGGAAGGATGGGGGCGAAATTATCCATCCTTAAGATCGCGGGTTTCTTCTTTTTCCAACAGAACTTTCTCCTTCTTGGCCACCTTGCGGTCCATTTCCTTACGATGAATCCGCTTCCGCCCGTCCGAATAATTCTCACCCTGCCCGCTTCCGTTGGTGAAGGAGTTTGCGATACTCCTTGGAAATTCCGCCTTGGGCCCAGGCGCGTGAGGTTCCTGCATGTCCTACACGCAGGGACTGCGGGAAATTTTATCACTTGAGGGCTTCGTTGAAGGGATCGGAGAGGGGAGAAAGGTTTCTTTCATCCGCCGCAGCAAGAACCATGGCGAACAGTTCTGCTGCTGACCTCTTTTTAGCCCCCAAGAAAAATCCCCGATCTGCCGGAGCTGATCAGGGACTTGAAAAAAAACCGTTGATTCTGTCTTGATCGTTCCTAGGAACGGCGGCTGCGCAGGAAGAATCCCGAGCAACAAAGAAGACCAAGAAGCATGGCGTTACCAGGCTCCGGGATACTTATCGTATCGATAGTGAACCCGTCGATGGACGTGCCGACCCTCATGTCGATGCGGAAGAGCTCGTTGTCCGGGTTGGGCCTGATCTCAGAGTTGTAGATCCCCACCCACTTATCATCGGTCGGATCGGACGTCCCGTAGTCGTCGACGAGAGTTTGGTGCCCCAAATAATTATAGTTATCAATCGACCCGCCATCAATGGGAATGGTTCCCGTAGGAGGAATCGAATGATCGAAGGCACCAGTGATCACGAAGGTCGGCGCATTGGCCTCTTCACCGTACCAAGTGATCGCAGTTTGGACCAGCTTCAACGGAAGATCGTCGACCACGTTGGTCAAAAATCCATCTATCTGACCCGGTAGGTTGGGGAAATTCCACTGCCCGGTGCCATCCCCGGCGCTCCAAATCGCGACGGTCGGGATCGCTGCCTCGTTCGGGCACATGGTACAGTGTATTGGATTGATATCGATGGCGGCTTCGTTGTCAGGACCCACCGGGTTCGTATCGGCTGCGAATTCCCATTCCGCATAAATCGCGTACTGGTTGTGTTCAACGGTACCACCACTGCCAATGGGATCCCAACGCTCCCACGAAGGATGGACATTAATCACGGCAGCACCTGCAGTTCCCGCCGTCGCGAGAAGAAGAAGAGTGAGTCTACGTTTCATTTTGACCGCAACGAGCGGTTGGATTATTTTTTTCATATTTTTTTTGGTATTATTTAGCCCAACGATTGCTGGAGAGCTAAGATTCGGGCGAAGTTTTTTAGGAAAGTGCCCTGCGGGCTATGCGTATATTGCTCGCCACAGTCCAGATTTTGCACTCAATGGGCGATGTCACGCTCTTGTCGGCGGAACTCACTTGCGGGTTATGCCCGACCTTTTATTAGGATTGTCGCTTCGACGCCGACCCGAGTGTGCCGCCCGCGACAAACTTCGCCTTGGTGAGCGTCTGCCGCACATCCTTCTTGCCATGGGCCACGTTATTATTGCAGGTACTGCGGCAAAATAACTGCCAGTGCCCGGGCTGTGGCCACGAAGGCCTCCCCGCCTTCACCTGTATGGGTCGCCATTTTCTGCCCCGCTCGCGCGGCGCTGCGCCCCGAGGCTTGGGCAAAGTCAAGCTCGCTGTGATCGATGCGCGGGTTGGAAAGCTCATCGACAACTCAAAGACCGACGACGCCGTGACGCTAGCCGCCCGCGATGGCCTGATCGTCCAGCATGACACTTATGGTCTGAGCGATGTGAACAGCTTGCTTAAGGAACGTTGGCGTGAACCGCCCCGCTATTTGGCGGAGTGATACTCGATCATGTAACTGTAAGGAGATCCGTTGAGAGCCCAATCCTTGCTGGTGATTTCGTCGTTTGTCCCGGCGTTCTGGGTCGATCCGATGAAGGGTGTCGCCGGCTCGTCGATGAAGGTCACCTTAAGGATCCCGTATTCGTTAATGCGCAGCAAGCCCGCGTGGACAGCGGCTTGGCCGATATCCGAGCGGTCGCGGTAGATGAAGTCCCGGCTGGTCCCGTCCGCTGCCGTGCCACCAAACACCAGTGGCGAGCCGCCACCGTCCTCGCCCTGGGCGCGGATGAATAGCACCTTGCCCGGCTCGACCACATAGCTGGGATTCGGGGAGACATTGTCCTCGAGCGACCGCTGGAAATTGAACAACGAACCATTCCATTGGACCCGCTTACTGGGCACCTCGCCGTGATCGAAGTTATCGGGGTTGAATCTCGCATTGATACGGAAGAAGGCCGTATTATCGGTGACCGGATAGACGGTCTGCAGGGTCACCATTTCTGGCTCGCCGATCGCAGGAGGTGCGGCTCCACTCGGGGTGAGGATCATCGGAGTCAGAGTCCAGGTCTTGAGGTCCGGGCTGGCGTAGAACTCGTAGTCGGCATCGGCGCCGAACGGGCGCTTGAAGGTGAGCTGGGCGTGGCGCGCGCCGTCGTCGCCGGTGACGAAAGCGAGGCGCTGGCTGGTCGCCGGTGTCGATTTGTCGTCGCCATCGACGCCGTAGAGAAACTTCGTCACGTTATCATCTGATGTGCCACCGTTCATGCGGAAGGGATCGGCAAGGAACCCGCCTGCGGAGTCGGGGGTGAAGCCGGCGGCCTCCGCCCAAGTGTCGTAGGTGAAGAACACCCCGCCGATCGGGGCCACCCGCAAGCCTAGCCCTTTCTCGCGTGAGCCTACCGGGAAACGAAACAGCACGAGCTCTGAGCCGGCCGGCAGCCAACCCGCAGGCTCGTCGACACCATCGACTCTCCACGTGAAGCTGTCGATTCCCTCGAGATCAGACCCTTGGCCATCGTCCATGATGGTCCAAGTATCGCCGATATCGACGGTTGAGTTGTTCGAAGCGAGTTCGTCCTTGAAGTCGAACACCAAGCCGCCTTGGAAGTCTGCGCCATTGTCACTGCGTAGCCTCATGACTCCGGCAGCAGGGAGCAGCCCAGGTCTGGAACCGATCTCGATGATGAAATCGCCGCCTCTGAGGTCGATCGTGCTGACGTCGAAGAAAGTGCCAACACCGAGCCGCGTATAGGAGTTTCTGCCGGTCTGAATGAAATCGTCGGTGTTGAGTCGCGTCGTGAAGCCGAGGATATTGAGCGCGCCCTCATTGGTGAGCGTATTGCGGGCCCCGCCGTTGGAGAGGGCGATGTCGAGGTTCGGGGCGTTGGTCGCGCCGTCGCCGCTGAGGGTGAAGGAACCCTGAATGTTGCGCAGGTTTTCGCTGAGCGCGGGGAAGTCAACTGCTGCGCCGTGAATCGTGACCTCCGCCCCCTCGTCGATTGTGGCGATGGAAGCGGCGATGTCGATGGTCACTTTCCTCTGGACCGGCTCGACGTCGTCGGTATATACCTGCGGCGACTCGATCCGCAACCTGGTGCCCTCGAGGATGCGGTTGGAGAACATGTTAAACACGCCGCTGCTTCTGGTGTTGGTGAATGTGCCTCCTGAGATGTTGAACTCGGAGAGCTCCAAGTTGGCATCGGTCCGGAGGAGGCCGAATCCTTCCACGACTGTGACCGCATCTGGCCCGATCTGGTTGAAGGCTTTGCACTCGAAATAGGTCGTGTCTGTGTCGCCCGGACTGCCGATGACCAGGAGTCCTTTGTTGGTGAATGGACCTCTGGTCTTGAACTCGCCTCCATTTCCGAATTCGTTTTCGAGCACTCGGATCGTACCGCAGTTCAGTTCGACTGATCTCACTGCCGAGAATAGCCCCTGACCACGGAGTATCACCTCTGCTGGACGCCCCTCGGACAAGACCTTGGTATTGTCGAATGGACGCTTCAGTCCATCCTCGAGCGAATTCTCACCGGGATTGGCTGTGATATACTGGGTTGTGCCCGGATCGTAATGGGGCGCTTTACCGTCGAGTTCGTTGCTGGTTCCCGAGCTGATCCTAGCCGGCGCGATATCTGCACCGATCATTTTAAATTCCGCCAACCCGTTCTCCCCGTCGCCATGAACCCATAACTGCCCGCTGATGTCCCACACCCCACCAAGTAAGGCGTTTTCGGTCATGTTCGCGCTGCCCGGCTGCGACAGCCCCTCGGCCGACGCGCCCGGGGCCGTTCCCGTATTGGGGCGGATTCGGAGAATGCCTCCCTGCGCGACCTCAACTGTGCCGTGGTTGGCGAACAGCTCCGAGTTCTTAAACTCCGCTTCGCCTGAAACCCGGAACGTCCCATAGTTGTTGAGACAGGTCTCGTTGAACACATTGTGCCCCTCGTTCCGCCAGCGGTTGTCGTTCCGGTTGGGGCCGAGCACGTCCACCAGACCCGTTGGGTTGCCAGGCGAGCCGATTTCGATGACCGAACGGGTGAACACGCTGTTGTTCATGGTGAGATTCCCAGTCCCGGAGGGGAAGAAACAACCGCCGTTCATATTCGTGCTTTGCACGTGGATCGTCCCGCCTCTCGACGAGCGGAAGTGGCCGCAGTCATCGCGGAACGACCGCCCCGCGTTCCAAGTCACCGAGGATCTCTCTTTGATTCGATAGAGTTCGACGCGCCCGCCGTTGGTGGCTTCGACGAGACCGGAGTGTTCGAGCTGTCGCACCCGGACATGGGTCTCCGACCCGGCGCCGGTGCTGGTGATCTTGCCGCCAAGGCGATTGAGCATTTGGTCGCCGTCAAGCACGAGGCGTCCGCCGCCCATTGATCCGAATTCACCCAGATTATTCACCGTGTAAGCGCCGGTCTTGAGGAAGCCACCGTTGTAGATGTGGAACGAGGTCGTCTCGCTGGAACCGAAGAACTGGCCGCCCACTCTTAGGAGCATACCTTTATTATCCCACAAAGTATAGGATACGTCGCCGTCGTCGAAGCTGTCGAAGATTGTGAAATTGTAGTCGCCATCGGGCAAGGTCACCGTCTGGTCGGTGACGCCGGCATTGCTGGCCACCACCTGTCCCTCGGGCCGGGTGATTTGCCAAGTTAGATCTCCCGGGAAGCCATCGTTCGGGATAATAACCCTGACGCCGTTCCCCCCGGTTGTGCCATTTCCGTCCGCTAAGAATGTCCCCAGGTTGTGGTTCGTTGACCGAATACCTGTTTGAAGATCGAAGCGCTGGTCGAAGGCATATCCCGACCCTATGATGGTGTTGTAGATGCAGACGGCGGGGTTCTCCTGCGTCGAGCCACGTAAGGCCGCACCGTCCTCCAGGAAGACGCGGCCGCTCCCGCAGAGCACGGATTCCCGGCTTCTCAGATCGAGCCTCGAGCCTCCAATCACATAAATATCCCCGTTGTTTTCGAGCAAGCCCTCAACTCCGAGCCTTGGGCTCCCGGAGGCCTCCAGAAACAACTGACGCCCGCTCGCCACCTGCAGCGACTCGACAGCCAGCGAGCTAAAGAGACTCGGTCCTTGCACGTTCTGCACAATTTTCGCGGAACTCGTGTTGCCAAAACCCTCGCCAGGATAGCCGGTCTTCAGACCGCTGCCACTGTCCTCGAGCCAGTTCGAGATCGTCCCCTGATTGTTCTTCTCGGTCCAGTTGTAATTCGTCGAGGAAAATTGGTTCGGGTTCCAATCGAAACTCGGCGGCCCGGAGGACTGCAGGGTGAAATTGATAGTCCCGACGCCGGTGCTTTCAATTTCAGCGGGGTCACCGTTGTAAACGTCGAACTCCCCGAACTTGAACTTGTGGTCGCCCTCGATCAGCGGCCCGAACCCGAAGTCGCCCACCCGGTCGATCCCGGCACCGGCGCTCATCACCTCGTAGCTGACACGCCCGATGAAGGGCAATGAGACGATCGTCTTGAGCTTCGGCCTTAAAACGTAGGAAACCTGAACCTGAACCGGATCTTGCGGGTCTTTGGCGACGTTCCGGCCCTGGCCGGCATCAAAGACTTTGTCGGTGATCATGTAGACCAGAGGCATCGCGTTCGGCCCGCTGTTGGTCAGGTGGAAGCTGCCGGCGGGGGCGCCGGTGGCGGAGAGGCTGCTCGCGACCACGGAATTCAAGGGGAACACCGCGTTCGAGCCCGTGTAGAGTTGTACGGGCTTGCTGAAGGTCATCTCGGTGATGACGAGATCCCAGCTCATCTCGAAATCCATCTGCAACTGGACCGCGGGGCCGACATCGAGGCTGGCGAGGGTGTAGTTCCAATCGATCGGCCCGAGGCTGCCGCTGTCCGCCAGGGGTGGGACGATTGGCGGGAATAAGAAGTCGGCAGCCATCTGCGCGATATTGATACCAACCCCAAGTACGTTCTCAGCACCGCTGCTACGCAGCACGTCCGAGGTGTTCGCGCCCGAAGTCTTCGAGTCGGTGTTAATCGTTGGGGCGGCGATCGAGAGGGAGCCGTAGCGCCCCTCGAGAGGATCACCCTCCTCTTCGACCTCAGGAAGCGCGATCTTGTGTGTTCCGTTTCCGACGCTCATGATGCCGACTGGCGAGCCGTTCGGCGAGTTCGACAGCGACAGCGGCGAGCCGGTCTTTGTCGTGTAATAGATCTTCGTCTTCTTGAGACCGAGCGGCAGCGTGCCGCCCGACGAGACGCGCACCGGCGAATTCTTCGGGAAGGGGTTGCTGCCGGCGATGGTGATGGTGTTATTGCCCGGGTTGGCGGTGAAAGCCTTCTCCGAACTCGAGCCCAGCGAGAACTCTTTGTAGGGTTCGTTGAGGAATTCGGCGACGTTGTCGGCGCCAACATTGATCATGCGCGCTGTGTTATCGTCGTTGCGGTTGAAGGAGGCGAGTTCGATGGCGCAGTAGGCCTGCTTGTCGATCGTGGGGTCGCAACGCTTCGAGAGGTTGAACAACTTGTCGCCCGAGGGCAATGCCGGGAAATCGCAGGTGGAGATCGGAAAATCCAAGAACGCAAGCGGGTCGAAGCAGCCGAACACGCAAGCTTCCGCGTTCACATCCGCCTCGAGGTGGAGAATCAGGTCGGCGTACATTTTACCCAGAGGCGGGAAGGTGGTGGTGAAGTGCGAGTCGTTAAGCATGTTCTCGTTCACTGTGAGCGGCAGCGGGATCTCGCTTGGGTAGGTGTCCGGCAGGATCACCATCGGCTGGAACCTCATATCGAAGTCAGCGTTGCCCCCGAGACAGAGGCTGTCTCTTATACACATCTCCGAGCCCACGAGACCGAGGCTGATCTCG
>CAJXVQ010000020.1 GCA_913060685.1 uncultured Verrucomicrobiales bacterium | reverse complement strand
ATCTACACAGAGTAGATCGTCGGCAGCGTCAGATGTGTATAAGAGACAGCGTTGGCCTCGTTGCTTCGATCTTCAGTCCACTCGCATACTGTAAGTATGGATGCCCGACCGGAGCTCTCTTTAAATTCCTCCGTAAATCCTCCGGCACCAATTGCTTCAGTCTGCGCGACCTCGTGGCCGGACTCCTTTGTTTGGCCTCCTTCATGAGTTAAACATGCCTCGAAATCTCTACGACGACCTTGATCTCCTTTACCGTGAAATTTGGGGAACCTCGCTTCATCACGGTCTTTGGATCGAGGGTAATGAGTCACCTTTGCTTGCCCGTGAAAACCTCGTCAAGCTTGCCCTCTCACTTCTTCAACCCAAAGGAACCATCGCCGACATTGGGTGCGGTTATGGCATCCTCGCCCATCGACTCATCCGCGAGTTCAACTGCAAAGTGATCGCCAATACTTCATCTCAAGTCCAGCAGCAGTTCATCGAACCTCATTCCTCCCTCACCATCTTCGGGAGAGATTGGTTACAGGTCGATCTCCCCAAAGACTCTCTGGATGGAGCCATCGCGATCGAGAGTTTTTCGCACTTCCCCTCCTTCGGAGCCTGCCTTGACAAAACCATCGCGGCCATGAAACCCGGCGCCCGACTCCTGATCGCCGACTGGTTTTCCGAAACCGGTCATCGCCCTTTCCTTCGGCACCTCGCCAAATCCGGTGACCTCCCAACCTGGCGATCTCTCGACTCCCTAAAAACCGCCGCCACGGCCCAAGGGATTCGATTAATGCAATCCGTCAATCTCTCGTCCGAGGCTGCACCGACTTGGTCTCATCTTTTCCGCGCAGCCCTCACTGTCCCCCTTCGCAAACCAAGGCTACTCCCCCTCTTTTCCTCCCAACTCCTCAGAAAACCATCACTCCTCTGGACCTTCCCCCTGCTCCGCTTGGCATACAAAACCGGGGATTTGGAGTATCATGTCATTTTAATAGAAAAGTAGATTTCGGTTTCGTCTCGCGGTCTTCAAAAATTTCTCCTAGGTTCTGGCACAGCCATGAAGAAAGCACGTTTCCCTCGCTCCATCATTCTTGTCGCTGCCCTCTATCTCGTCGTCGCGATTACGGCCGCCGTGACCCAGCAGAATTGGGAATTCCTCAAGATCTACATTCCTTTCTTCATTGTGATTGCCGGAGTCGTTGCGCTCATGCACTCCCGCGTTAATTTTTCAAAGACTCTTCTTTGGTCGCTCACGCTATGGGGTGCCCTGCACCTGGCAGGCGGCCTTGTCCGCATCCCGGACGGTTGGTCCTTTCATGGAGATCATCAGGTCCTCTACTCATGGTGGGTTATCGGGCAGTGGCTCAAGTATGATCACGTTGTCCATGTCTTTGGATTTGGTTCATGCACCTGGCTCTCCTGGGAAGCTCTTCGAGCAAGTATTCAATACCGGCTGGGACGCAAACTCTACCCATCCATGGGGATGATTTTTCTCTGTATCTTTGCTGGCATGGGGTTGGGCGCAATGAATGAGATCATTGAATTCATCGCCGTTCTCTCAATCCCCAACACGAATGTGGGCGGCTACTTCAACACCGGTTGGGATCTCGTCGCAAATCTCGCCGGATGCCTCATCGCCGGAGTGCTCATTCTCTTCCGCGGTTAGATCACTCCCTAGTATCGTGACCCTCACCGTGTCAGATGCCGCCGGTCAACGGCTCGATGCTTTTCTTGCCACCGAACTGACCGACCTCTCGCGTTCCCGCATTCAGACCCTGATCAAAGGAGGCCATATTCTTCTCAATAACTCCAAGGTGAAGGTGCGCGCCGCCCTCAAGGTTGGCGATACCATCTCGATTACCATTCCCGAGGAAAAATCCAGCGAGCCTCAACCACAGGACATCCCGCTCTCCGTCCTTCGCGAGGACCAAGAGATTATCCTGATCAATAAAGCACCTGGCATGGTGGTGCATCCCGCCGCGGGTAATGAAGACGGCACTCTGGTCAATGCCCTCCTCCATCACTGCACAGGGCAGCTCGCCTCTGAAGGAGGCGACGGACGACCAGGCATTGTCCACCGTCTCGACAAGGACACCTCCGGCTGCATGATTGCCGCTAAAACAAACTCAGCTCTGAAGCATCTCGTCTCACAATTTTCCGAGCGCCAGTGCGCAAAACTCTATCTCTGTATCGCACAATCTCCCCCCAAGGAAACCCACCAAACCGTCTTCAATAACATCGCCCGCCACCCTGTTCATCGCCAACGCATGGATGTGTGCAACCCGGGATCTGGTAAGCCCGCAATCACTGACCTGCACCTCCTTCACACCGCCCCCGATGGCACTTCGCTGATTCTCTGCGCGCTTCACACCGGCCGGACCCACCAAATCCGGGTTCATAATCGCTACCTCGGGCACCCCCTTTTGGGCGACCCCATCTACAGCAAGCCCGCCCGCCAACCCAACAATGTCAACCGTCTCATGCTTCATGCCTGGCGACTGGGAATCACTCACCCCAAAACCGGTGAGTGGATCCAAACGGAAGCCCCCATCCCGGACGAATTCACCCCTTGGACCGATCAGGTGACAGAGCGCCTCGACCAGATCCGTTTGATTCGTGACAGCAAAGAGTTCGACGCTCTTTGGTAAGCCTTGAAAAATCGAGCAACGAAGCATAGTTAAACGACGTTCAAGGATTCATCATGGCTGCCCAAATCAAAAGACGATACCTGCGACTTGTCCGGCGTGCCTATCGAATGCTTCGCAGCCCACGCTTAAAACGCCATCCCTGGCTACTTAAGCTCTTGGCGCCCATCTTCAATCGCGAACTATGGCACCCTTGCCGGGAGACCGTGGCATCAGGCCTCGGAATCGGGCTCTTCGTTGCCATGCTTCCCATCCCCGGGCAGATGGTTCTTGCCGCAGTGATTGCCATGCGCCTCCGGGCAAACGTCGCAATTGCCATCGCCGCCTGCTGGGTTACCAATCCCGGCACTCAACTTTTCATCATGCGTGAACAGGAACTCTTTGGAAAGTTCCTGCATACCAGCGTGGGATTTCCCCAAATCCCCTTTTTCTCAAAACTAGAAGGAACGCCGCCTGCCATCTTGGGGCACGAATTTGAAAGCATGAATGCCGGAAGTTTTATCACCGGCTTTCTGATGATGGGCTTTCTCTGCTTCCTCCTGGCCTTCCCCCTGATCTACTTTCTCTCGGCACTCATGCCAAAGCTCCTTCCCAAAACCCGCTATCAGCGGGCGAAAGCCAAGGTCATTGCCCGGCAGTTGAAAAAGGAAGCCCAAATTGAATCAGACTGATTTTCACACCGCCATTCGCCCGCATCAATCATATCGGCATCGGGAGCAACAACCAGGACAAGGGTTCATAAGACCTCTTCCTCGGATTCCTCTGGCCTGAAAGCCGATAAGAACAGCAGGACCGCAGCAACGGAGATACAAGAATCCGCGACATTGAAGGTCGGGAAGAACCCTCCACTCTTTGGAACAATCTTTTCATATCCCGGTAGCTTCACTCTGATGAAATCGACGACATAGCCCTTGGACAGACGTGTCATCACCGATTGGTCTGCGTGCTTCTCCAACCAAAAACCCTGTAGCAGTCGATCCGTAAGATTCCCAAATACACCCGCCACCAGCAGGGCCGCAGCAATTTTCGCCGGAGCATTGGCAAATGCCCCCTTCTTCCAAAACACCGTAATCACGACCAAGGCCGCAATGAGAACCAAGAGGAATACAATCGGAGCCCAAGTTGTTCCGTTACCCAATCCAAAAGCCACGCCTTGGTTGTGGATTCGCCACCACCAAAGAAACCCGTCGATCACTTCGATCGGATGGTCCGGCGTATGAAAATCAGTCGATAACGGCTCCCTGAAACGAAAAATCACCCACCACTTCGTGATCTGATCAAGGAGGTAGAGCGGGAGACTCAGGAGAAGAAATATCTTGGGCAGTCGATTCATGAACTTCGGGGGCAACGAGTAAAATTTCTCACCAATTCAGGCACCACGCATCAAGGAAATTTCAGCAAGACTCACGAATGAATTCACCAAATCCTCACGACTGGCCTCTTTCAGAACATCCACTGGAACCGCTCGCTCCAAAGTAAACTTGCCGGAACGAGTCCGCCTCAACGCACTCAAATGGGCACCACAACCGAGCCTCTGGCCAATATCATGAGCATAGGTCCTCACGTAAAACCCCTTCGAACAATCGACCGTAAAATCTATCTCGGGAAGCTCAACGCGTGTCGCTTGATAGTCGGTCACGAAAACCGCACGTGGTTTGCGCTCCACGACTTGTCCTTTTCGGGCGAGTTTATAGAGAGGAACTCCATTCTGCTTAATCGCTGAGACCATCGGCGGGATTTGCTCAAAATTTCCTTTGTAAAATTCAAAGGCCTCTTTGATCTGGTCCGCAGACAACTCGGGCACCTCCTTCTCTTCTTCGATTTCCCCTTCTTTGTCTTGAGTTGAAGTCGTGGCACCAAGAGTGATCGTCCCCACATAGGTTTTGTCCTCGCTCATCAGAAGATCCTGAATCTTGGTGGCTCGGTTGATTACCAACATGAGGAGACCGGTTGCCATTGGGTCAAGCGTCCCGCAATGGCCAATTTTCTTCATATTCAATTGTCGGCGGGCGATCGCCACCACGTCGTGAGAGGTCATTCCCGGAGCCTTGTCAATCAAGAGAACTCCACTAGGTAAGTCGTTCGGATTTTGCATGAGATTAAAAAAATTATGAGAGTTCGGCCTGCACCATGGCCTTGCGAATTTCTGCGAGAACCTTCTCGCGAGCATCTTCAAGCGGGCCACTCATCCGGATCCCTGCCGCCAAGGCATGGCCGCCGCCTCCGAAGACCCCGCAAATATCACTCGCGTTGATTTTCCGATCCTTTGATCGCATCGAGACTCTGATCTTGTCTCCTCCCAGCTCCTCGAAAAACACCGCCACGACCACACCACCCACCGCGCGGATAAAGTCAATCAGACCTTCGGTATCATCATCAACCAAGCCAAGTTCTTCCTTCGTAGACAAACGCAAATCCCACCAAACCAGAAGCCCATCGTCACTCCGGTCCAGAGTATTCAGGAGAGATCTCATCAACTCGACGCGGCGGTAGGGCTGATTGTCATAGGTCAGTTGGTTGATTTCGCCCACATTCAAACCGCGGGCCACCAAATCGGCAGCCATTTCATAAGTTCTTTGAGTGGTTCCGGGATACTGGAATGATCCTGTGTCGGTAGAAACCGCGACATAGATGGAATCCCGCGTAATCCCGGAAATCGGCCAATCCAAAGCCATCAAAAGATCGTAAATTATTTGCCCGGTCGCCGGGCTATTGGAATCAATGTAATTCAGATCCCCATACCCCGGGTTCGAAATATGGTGGTCAATATTGATCAGCAACTTAGCCCCCTTGATCGCCTCCAAACTGTCCTCACCAACACGTGAATGCGCAGCCGTATCCAGCGTGATGGCAACCTCGATATCAACATCCTCCGCATCCGCAGAAATCTCCACCTTCTCTGAACCCGGGAGAAAGGTCAGACTCTCGGGACAGCCATCATTGTTGAGATAACGAACCGACTTTCCCAACTGCTCGAGAGCATGTCCAAGGGCAAGAATCGAGCCAATGGCATCACCATCAGGACGGACGTGGCTAACAACAGCAAAGGATTGATGGGCGTCGATAGCCTCACCAATTTGGGTGAAAGTTGCGTTCTCTAACATAGCAGCGGGGCGGAAGTTTCCCCATGCAGCGCTCAGGATCAAGGATTGATCGAAAGAAAGAGCCCGATGAGAGCTACCTCTTCTTTTGCTCAAAAAGCCACTTCCAAACCTTGGGATCCCGGTAGGTCGCAGACCATGAATCGTGACCGACCCCAGGATACTGCTTAAAATCGACTTTAGCCCCCGCTTTCTTCAAAGCAGTCACCATGACTGCTGACGCACTTAAAGGCACCACATTGTCTGATTTCCCATGAAACACCCAAAACGGAACGTCCTTCATTTTGACCGCAGTCTTGGGATCACCACCACCGCAAACCGGCATCGCCGCTGCGAAAAATCCGGGGCGTCGCGCAACCGCCGCAAACGAACCAAATCCACCCATCGACAAGCCCGTCACGTAAATCCGCTTGGGGTCAACCTGATGTTCCTTGGCAAGGCGGTCCACCACTTCAAAAACCATCGACATCATCGTAGAAGGTTTATCCGCCAAATCGCCACCCTTGGCGGACCGGAAGTCACCATGGAGATTGGCCCACCAAACACCACGATGGCATTGCGGCGCGATAACCACTGCGCTTTCATTGTTGGCCTCAAGCCATTTCAGCAGATCTGGAATCCCGTGCTTCAACTGCGCCTTGTTGTCATCTCCCCGCTCTCCGGCCCCGTGTAAAAAGAGCACCAAAGCCGGTGACTTCGCCCCCCCTACTTTTGACCACCGAAAGGGCAACGAATTTTCATCCTTCTTATGGACCTCCGCTTTCATTTTCTCCTCGGGACCCGCGTAAGCCACGGATAAGGTTACGAGCATTATGCCCAGCAGCATCTTCATACAAGGAACATGACGGAACAATGACGAAAGAACAAGCCGCTAGAAAATCAGTTGTGAGTCTCATTCGACTCACCTTCGCTGCCAGCTGATTGACGCCCCTTCCCTCATCAACAAAAACCTCTCATTCCCTCTTCAGGACCTAAAACGAAACATTTCAACTTTCTCATTCTCCTTTTCGCAGGCATGGCCTCGCTCGAGCAAGGAGCGAAAAAGCGCCCCAACTTCATTTTCCTCTTCACCGGCGATCAGCCTCAGGACGGCCTCGGGCTCGCCGGAATCAGGGACATCAAGCCCCCTTATCTCGATGCCTTGGCAACGCGCAACGCCTCCTTTAATTACGCTTTCGTTGCCACCTCGAAGAGATCAATGCCCAGTGATCATTCAGTGAATTGCCGGTCCAAAAAAATTCCATGAGCCGCTCGCAGCTCATGGAATTCACAAAAGTAAAATTTGGTAAGGGCCAGAGAACCTACTCGTTCATCTTCGCCTTCACCTTCTCCTCGATCTCAGCATAAAGCGCGTCATCTTCCTTCAGAGCATTCTTGGTGGCATCACGGCCCTGCCCAAGTTGGGCTCCGTCGTAGCTGAACCAGCTTCCGCGCTTCTGAATGATGTCGAACTCCTGGGCCAAGTCAATTAATGAGCCCGAGGAGGAAATCCCCTCGTTATACATGATGTCGAACTCAGCGTCCTTAAAAGGAGGGGCGACTTTGTTCTTCACGATCTTAACTTTGGTTCGGGCCCCCACCACAGTGCCGTCAGTCGCTTTAATCTGACCGATGCGGCGAATATCGACACGGACGGACGAGAAAAACTTCAGCGCACGACCACCGGGAGTGGTCTCCGGGCTCCCAAACATCACTCCGATCTTTTCACGGATCTGGTTGGTAAAGATACAGGTCGTGCGGGCTTTTGAAATGAATGCCGTCAGCTTCCGCATCGCGGCACTCATCAGGCGGGCCTGCGTTCCCACCGTGGAGTCACCAATCTCACCGGAAAGTTCCTGTTTGGTCACCAAGGCAGCCACCGAATCCAAAACCACGACGTCAATCGCATTTGAGCGAACCAAGGTTTCCACAATCTGAAGAGCTTCCTCACCCGAAGAAGGCTGGGATACCAGGAGATCATCCAAATTCACCCCAAGCATGCGGGCATATTGCGGATCGAGAGCGTGCTCCACGTCAATAAAGGCAGCCAAGCCGCCTGATTTTTGAGCTTGTGCGATGACCGTTAATGTCAGGGTCGTCTTACCCGAAGATTCCGGCCCAAAAACCTCAACAATCCGACCGCGGGGGAAACCACCCACTCCCAGAGCGCGGTCGATCACCAGATTGCCGGTCGGGATCGAATCGACATCCATCCGTTTATCATCGCCCAGACGCATGATCGCGGCTTCTCCAAAATCTTTCTGAATTTGGGTGATGGCAAGGTCGAGATTCTTCTTGCGGGCAGCTGCGATCTTATCGTCTCCCTTCGCAGCTGCTGCTGCGGGGGCTTTCTCTTTCTTTTCGGACATGGCGGCAGTTTTAGTGGTAGTGGAACTCATGACAACGTTTCGTATAAATTAACTGCCATTAACCAATCATATGAACAGTGTTCATAAAAGCTAAAAGTGTTCAAGTGCTCTCTTTTTATTTTCGGAATCTAAAATGATTTTGATTTTCCGCCGTACTGCACCTTCATACCCTTTCTCCATGACCACTGATCAAGCACTTGATGGCCACGTGGCCCTCGTCACCGGCAGCAGTAAGGGCCTGGGCGCCGGGATAGCCAAATCCCTCGGAGCCGCCGGAGCCAGGGTTGTCGTAAATGCCTACAACAATATCACTCTCGGTCAGGAAGTTGCCGACGAAATCATCGCAAAAGGGGGCCAAGCCATTGCCATTCGCGCCGATGTCTCAAAAGAAAGCGAGATCAAGTCCCTCCTCGAACAGGCTGGCAACGAACTCGGGCCCATCGATATCATCGTCCCAAATGCCACCCCTCCCCAGCCACAGAAACCCATCGAGGAATACGGTGAGGACTTCTATCGCAGCATGCTCGATTTCTTCGTCATCAGCCCCTTTCTCCTCACTCAGGCCGCCCTCCCCGGCATGAAGGAACGGGGCTGGGGCCGTATCATCAATATTACCTCCGAGGTTTTCGCCTGCTCCAATCCCAACTTCTCGGCCTACGTCGCGGCCAAGGGAGGCCAGATCGGCTGGTCCCGCTCCATGTCAAAGGAACTTGCCCCATTTGGAATCACCGTCAACATGGTCGCCCCCGGTTGGATTCCAGTCGAACGCCATGCCGACGATCCCCAGGAAGATAAAGACGGATATCTCTCTCAAATCCCAGCGGGCCGCTGGGGCACTCCGGATGATATTGGCAATGCTGTCAAATTCTTCGCCCTCCCCGCGTCCAGCTTCATCACCGGCCAGACTCTCCACATCAACGGCGGAATGACTCCCTGGTAGATTCCCGGGTCGCCATCCCACCATCTCCGGTCGATCAACAACTCTACAAAAACATCTCGCACTTTGCGTGTCTCTGTGGATTCTACGATGACTGACCCCCATGGAACACTACCTCACTTGGCTTGGCATTTTCATTTGCATCATTCACTCGGCCGTTTTTTCTGGATGTAACCTTGCCTTCTTCTCACTGGGTCGCCTCCGGCTCGAAGCAGAAGCGCAGCGCGGTAACAAATCCGCCAGCAAGGTCCTCAACCTTCGACAAGACTCCAACCTCCTCCTCTGTACCATCCTTTGGGGCAATGTGAGCGCAAACGTCCTCCTCGCCCTCCTCAGTGATTCGGCCCTCAATGGCATCTACGGATTCCTCTTCTCCACCGTGGGAATTACCTTCTTTGGCGAGATCATGCCGCAGGCCTACTTCTCCAGAAACGCCCTAAAAGTCGGAGGCCTGCTCTCCCCCGTCATCCGCTTCTACCAAATCCTCCTCTACCCCATTACCAAACCCTGCGCCATTCTCCTCGATGGATGGATCGGACCCGAGGGGCCTTCATTTTTCGACGAGCGCGACATCGAGATCATCCTTGAACGACACATCGACGAAGAGGATTCGGAAATCAGTGCGAATGAGGGCCAGGGCGCCCTCAATTTCCTGGATCTCGACGACCGCAAAATCATCGAAGAAGGATCCGAGCTCGATCCCGAGACCATCTACCAATTTCCCACCAAGCTCGACCTCACAATCCTGCCATCACCGGGCTCGGACGAAGGCAGGGAATTCATCGAGTCTCTCAAAAAGCATCATCATCGTTGGGCCATCATTGTCAACGAGTCACGGGACCCCATCATCGTCATGGACACCACCAAGTTCCTCTGTGACCTCAATGTCGAGGGCGACTCCACCGACCCCTACGCCCAGTGCCACCGGCCCATCATCGTCACAGAAGAAGAAACCTTTCTCGACTCCGTCCTCGGAGAGTTCGTCGTCGAAGCAGAAGACTCCCACGACCACGTCGTCGATCGCGATGTTGTCCTCTACTGGACAGAGAATCATAAACGCATTATTACTGGAGCGGATATCTTCGGTCGCTTGCTCAAGGGAATCGCCAAGCGAATCCCCGCACCCAAGGCCGTCAACTAAGCCCGCAAATGTCGCAGCATCACCATTACACCTGGCCACGCCTGCCCGATGTTCATCACCGGGTCGCGTGCCATTTTTGCGACACTCTCCACGAAGTTGACCTCATCGAGGAAGGCCGCGCCGCACATTGTCAGGAATGCGGATCCGTCCTCTATCGCAATCGGCCCAGCAGCCTTCAACGCGCCGTGGCTTTCGGAGTAACAGCCCTCTCTCTTTTTGTGCTGCTTATGTGGTTCCCTTTTATCTCCATGAACGCCCAGGGCAACCTGAGTGAGGTCTCGGTTCCAGGCGCCGTCCTCGGCCTATGGATGAGAGGCGGCCAATTCATCGCCATCAGCATTGCCATGTTTGTCATCATTTTACCTCTGCTCATGCTCCTGAGCTTGCTCTATCTCTGCGTCCCCCTTCTCTTCGGGCGAACCTGGCCGGCCAGTAATATGGTGATGAAGATCTTTCAGGGATTCCATGCCTGGGTCATGGTTGAGGTCTTTTTTCTTGGAGCCATCGTGAGCCTCCTGAAGTTGGTCAAACTTGCGGAAATCCAACTGGGCATCGGCTTCTGGTCGGCCGGTGGCTTGATGATCTGTCTCGCCGGAGCAGTCGCAGGAATCGACCGCACCGAATTATGGGACCGCCTTGATGCCGCCAATTCTCTGCGAAAGGAGGCCAAATGACTCCTTCCGCCTTGGAACTCGGTCTCGTGGCCTGTCATACCTGCACCAAGGTTACAGATATTAAAGACCACCGCTGCCCGCGCTGCGGTGCTCAATTGCACGCGCGCAAGCCGGAAAGTATCGCCCGCTGCCTCGCCTTTGGGATTACCGGAATTTTTGCCTACATCCCGGCCAACATCTTTCCCATCATGGTTGTTACCCAGCTTGGCAAGGAGGAAAATAGTACGATCCTCGGAGGTGTCGCCATCTTTTGGCAAATGAAGGCCTACCCGGTTGCCATGATCATTTTCATCGCCAGCGTCATGATTCCCGGCCTCAAATTCATCGCACTCGGCATCCTTTGTGCCGCAGCCAAAGGTAAGATCAATCTCAACCCCCAAAGCGCCAACAAGATTTACTTCCTCACCGAGCTCGTCGGCCGCTGGTCCATGGTCGACGTCTTTGTCGTCGCCATCCTTGTCGGCTTGATCCAAATGGGTAACCTCATGTCCATCCAGCCTGGCACCGCTGCCATTGCCTTTGCCTTGATGGTCGTCCTGACCATGCTCTCTGCCCACTCCTTCGACCCCAGGCTGATCTGGGATCGCATCAGACAATCAAAATCCAACATCCCTGCCTCATGAGTGATATCCCTACCGAGACCGCAGAAGGTCTCCATCCCGACGTCCGCCCGGGAACACGCTTCAACAAAGTTTGGATCATCCCCATCATCGCCCTTCTTCTCGGGGCCTGGCTTGTGAAGAACAACCTCGATCACCAAGGTGAAATAGTCCTCATCAGGTTCGAGAATGCGGCCGGCATCAAGGAAGGAAAAACGGAAATAAAGTGCCGTAGCGTCAACATTGGCATGGTCGAGGAAATCACGCTCACAGAAGATCTCGGCGTCGAACTCGAAGTGCGTATCAAGCCCCAGCACCTTCACCTCATCCGTGATGACTCCCGCTTCTGGGTCGAAAAACCCCGTGTCCAGGGAGCCTCCATCTCCGGCCTCAACACCCTCATCAGCGGCGCGTTTCTCCAGCTCGATCCAGGCGTCGGCCAAAAGGGAACCCGCGATTTCGATGGCCTCGAAGCCCCTCCGGTCACCCCTCTGACTGTCGAAGGCCTTCGCCTCACCCTCACTGCGGAATTCCCCGGCTCCGTTGGTATCGGGAGTGGAATCTACTTTAACGACAGCGTCATCGGAAGGGTCGAGAGCCGCGTCTTCAACATGGATACCAGAACGGTGAACTTCGGGATCTTTATCGAGGAGGAATACTCCGATCTCATCACCGACCACTCTCTCTTCTGGCAATCCTCCGGCATCAACCTACGCATCGGAGCCGATGGTTTCGATCTTGAGCTCCCCTCGCTCGACTCCCTTGTGGCTGGCCGTATATCAGTTGGAGTGCCAACCGGGCTCCCCCCCGGCGAACCCATCGCGGATGAGATGATTCTCGCCCTCTTCAAGAGTCAGGAAGCCGCGCAGAATACCACTTTCCAGGGCGGCGTCGAATTCCTCCTCCTTCTTAATGAATCGCTCCGCGGACTCAAAGTCGGCTCCCCGGTCGAGTTTCGCGGGCTCCGCATTGGCCGCGTCGGGCAAATCTCGTACAAACTCATCGATAACGTCAACATCCAGACAATTCCGGTTTTAATCCAACTTGATACCCGTCTCATGGCCAGCCACTTCCCACCGTCCGTTCTCGATGAAGGAGAGAATGGTTTCAAAGATGCACTGAAGAATGGTCTGCGTGCGTCCCTCAAATCAGGAAACCTCCTCACCGGTCAACTCTACGTTGACCTCGATTACTACCCGAATGAGACTTACGCTGGGGTGGAACTGCAGGGAGACATCATCGTTCTTCCCACCGTTCACACCGGGCTGGAAGGCATAGGAACCCAGGTCTCGTCTCTCTTGGAAAAATTCAACCAACTCGACATCGAAGAACTCATTGCCAAGGTTGGTCAAACGTCCGACGAAGCCACCCGGGCGCTTGATAACGTCAACCGGGCCATGGTTTCCAGCAAAGGGGTCGTTGCTGACGCCCAGACCACCTTAAAGGAAATCGCCGAAACCGTAAAATCGCTCAATGCCATCCTCATCTCCGAGGACACCAAGGCCATTTCCACCAGCCTCCGCGAGACCCTCGCCCAGGTCAATCAATCACTCGAACCACTCTCAAATAACGGGACTGTTTATGGGGACCTCCGACGCACCATGGACGAACTCCGCGCCGCCATCCGCTCCATCAACCGAATGACCACCGAGATTGCCGACAAACCGAACTCCCTTCTTTTTGGAAAGGATTCCAACACCAAAAAAATCCCACGCGCCCGGCGCTAATTCGCAATGACTGTCCACTTCCTCCTCCTCCTCCCGTTTCTTGCTCTCGCCTCGTGTTCCACCGAGCGAAGCTACTACGTTCTCTCACCCACTGGTCAGGCCCCGTCCAGCGGGGGCGTTGGCATTGGCGTCGGCCCCGTCACGATGGCGGATTACCTTATCGAGCGACCCTATCTCGTCTTTCAATCCAGCCCGAACAAGATGGAGATCTCCAACAACCATGTTTGGGGTGGCGAATTGAGGAACGACTTCACCCGGGTTCTCGCCAGCAACTTGGGCCGCCGAAAAAATACCGGAAACACCCGGACCTACCCTTGGGAGCGAGAGAAGGAACTGAAGTATCAAGTCACCGTCGATGTTCGACAATTCCACGGAACCCCGAATGGCGAGGCTGTCCTCGAAGCATCATGGCGAGCTTACGAACTCCCCGGCAGTCGTCTGATTGCCAGCAAAACAAACTCTCTCCGCGAACCACTCACCCAAGATGGATTCGAAGAACTGGCCGCTGCCCAAAGCCGCCTCATCGACAAGCTTGCCGCCGTCATCGCCAAAGAATTATGAAGCTCCCTGCCCTCGCTGCCTTTGCCGCCCTCTTGGCATCATGTTCACAATCACATCCTCCTCTTGAGACCGTTCAAGACCTCGATCTGAACCGCTATGACGGGGAATGGCACGAGGTAGCCCGCCTCCCCAACCGCTTCGAAAAAGACCTGGTCGCAGCCAAAGCCACCTATGGAGTCGCCCTCGACGGGCCTTTAGCGGTTCGTAACGAGGGCCTCAAAGCCAATGGGAAAATGACCACCATCACCGGCTCAGCGAACGTCGTGGGCAATGGGAAACTTAAGGTTCGGTTTGATCCCTTTCCCGCCAATCTCTTTGCAGGCGACTACTGGGTTCTCTGGATCAACAAGTCCTATACCAAAGCCATCGTGGGCTCCCCTGATCGTAAATTTCTCTGGCTCCTTTCGAAGGATCCCGGAGTGATTGCCAGGGACTTCACCGAGCCTCTCGAACTCATGAAAGCCCAGGGATTTGAAGTTGAAAAGATCTTTGAGAATCCACAACGGCTCCCGCCTGAAACCAGACCTTCTCTTTTGGTCCGGACCCAGGAGATCTCCGCCGAACCAAGATTCTAAATTCTCCGGGGAAATCCGACACGAGAACCCTTTCCCTTCGCCCACTGAGCGACAGGAGCACACAAAGGCCCTGCGTGTGACTCGTATTGGCCTGCCTGCATCCCGGAATTTTCGCCCGAATCTTAAGGACTGCGGCCCCTTCAGCGCAAGTGATAACAACCGTGGCGCGTGTGAAATGCTATGAACTTGACGTCTGCATTCAGGCGTGAAATCTTAGACGCCAATTATAGGTAAATAATAAATTATGAAAAATAAACACACAGTAGCAGGGTTACCGGCGATCGCGGTAATTTCGCTCTTGACCCACGGAATATCCGCACAAGTTCATCCTCGATGAGGACTTCTCCGCCAATGACG
Source organism: uncultured Verrucomicrobiales bacterium (assembly GCA_913060685.1). Classification (GTDB taxonomy): domain Bacteria; phylum Verrucomicrobiota; class Verrucomicrobiia; order Verrucomicrobiales; family Akkermansiaceae; genus SW10. The sequence continues at coordinate 12,344 of CAJXVQ010000020.1, read as the reverse complement.
GTGGATTTGTTGAAGAAGCAACCGGCGCTACCCCCATTCCGGCGGTCTACAATTCCGTAAGCGGAACCTGGTCATTCGAAGGTGATGACTCCGGTCCGGCCACCAACACTTTGACCAGTCCGGCGATTGCCGTTTCCTCGACCGCCGGGATCCAGGTCAGCTTCAATCATCGTTACAGCATTGAGGGAGACAACTGGGATGCCGGAGGTCTGCAAATTTCCATTGATGGCGGTGAATTTAAGAATGTTTTGGGAACTGCTTTCACACAGAACGGTTACACCAATACGGCCCCCTTGAGAGGCAACCACGTTCTCAATGGCCTTGATGGCTTCAGTGGTGATTCCTTGGGATATGCGGATCCGGCTTTTATTACCAGCGCAGCCAACGTTGGTGGCGTTGCCGCCGGGTCGACTATTCAGGTTCGTTTTGTGGGTGCATGGGACGACAACACAAGAGGTGTGGGAATTCCCAACTGGGAAATTGATTCGGTCACAGTGGAAACCCTTCCCGATACTGATGACGACGGCATTCCCGACGACTACGAAGACGCCAACGGACTCGATAAAACGATGAATGATGCCGCAGGCGACCTTGATTCGGATAATTTGAGTAACGTTGATGAATATCTTGCCGGAACTGATCCTCAGGACGACGACAGCGATGAGGATGGCATTAATGATGGCGCGGAATCCAACACCGGAATCTACGTCAGCACGACCGATACCGGAACCAATCCATTGCGTAGTGACACAGATTCTGATGGCCTAAACGATCTCGTTGAAACCAACACCGGCACTTTTGTTGACACTGACGATACCGGAACCAACCCGAATCTCGCTGACACCGACAATGACGGCTTCAGCGATGGCTCTGAAATCAATTCATCGTCCGATCCCAATGACGAAACCAGCGTTCCCGCTGGATGGTCGGTTCGCAACGCCACTTCCCTCGTCGCACTGAATTCAATCGCTGATACCCGTGCTCTTTTTGACACTCCGGCGAATATCATTGCCGAAACCAACACCAGCGAGACCACGATCAATTTCCGGGACAACGCCGCCGGTCCATTCCCGGATCCACGCCCCTTCCCTGTCTTGGGAGCGCAAGACCTCGCTTTGGATGACTATGGCCTGCTCGCTTCTGGCTCAATCTTTATCAGTGACCCGGGTATCTACACCTTCGGTTTTAACTCTGATGACGGTGGTGGTTTGTTCATCAATGGCGAACCAGCCACAGTTGATGATCGCAACCGGGGCTCAACAACCACTCTCGGGGCAATCTCACTCCCCTATGGAAACCATGTCATGGAATTCGTTTATTGGGAAAGAGGGGGCGGTGCCCAGGTCCAGCTCTTCGTCGCCAAGGAGAAGGGTGACAAAACTACGGAACCTTTTGATATCGCAAACTATGAGCTCCTTGAAACATCTTTCAGCGAGCTTCTTGATTCCGACATGGACGGTCTCGATGACGGCTTTGAAGAAAAATTCTTCGGAGACCTTTCGGAGGGACCTGATGATGACTTCGACATGGATGGTCTGACCAACCTCGAGGAGGCTGACGCAGGACTCGACCCCAGCAATGACGACTCGGATGGCGACGGACTTCTGGATGGAGTCGAGGATGGCGCAGGCGTTTTTGTCAGTGCCACCCAAACCGGGACCAGTCCCTTTAATCCCGATAGCGATGACGACGGCCTTCTGGATGGAGTCGAAGATGCGGGCGGGACGTTCGTGAGCGAAACCCAGACCGGCTCCGACCCCAACAACGAGGATTCCGACGAAGACAAACAAAAGGACGGTTTTGAAGTCGATAACTCGACCGATCCGAACGACCCGGATAGCAAATCTGACGTGGCGACCATCACGGTCATCGATGCCTTATTGGGTGGGGATCTTACCGATCCGGAGGACGATGGTATCGAAGGTGACACCATCCCCGCAGATGGAGAGACTCCGCAAACAGCTGGAACCGGTTTCAATTGGGTGTCGATCACGGCTTCGAGCGAAGAATACTTCGGTAACTTCGGCGGCAGCGAAGGGTTCTTCGATGTCTTCGACAATCAAATTGGCGGCGGGCAAAATAAAGTGTGCTGCAACGGCGCCCCTCAGGATATCACCGTTGGGTTCGAAGAGGCGGTCTCTTTGACCCACTTCACGCTGACCTCAAGCAATGACACTCCGGCCCGTGACCCGCTCGACTTTGCCATCCAAGGTTCCAACGACGGTGTCGATTTTGAGACTATCTACGAGCGTCAGGATGACACTCCGCTCTGGAATGCACGGAACCAAACAGTCCGCATTGATCTACCAGAGGCTTCAGACTCTTACCTATTCATTAGGTACGATGTAACCCGTACCGGTGGAGGAAACCACGCCTTATCCGAGATTGAATACTTCGGAGAAGTTGGCCCGACTGCGCCATTGCTCATTACCGACTTCAGCTACGACCCGGAAACCCAGGAAATATCCATGACCTGGAATTCCAGAAAGAATCGGTCTTACTCCGTCTTTTCATCCACCGATCTGTTCGACTTTGACAATGAGCTCAACGACAGTGTGGTCTCTGAAGGAGAAAGCACGACCTACACCTTCCAAAACCAGCAACCCGAATTGGAGAAACTCTTCTTCAGAGTCGTCGAAAACGAGTAGATTCCAAAGGAACACGTAAAAAACATCTCAAAAGCCGCACTCTTCAAGAGTGTGGCTTTTTTTATCTTAACCGAGCAACTTGAGAAAACGCTGATAAGCCTGTTCCCATTCCTTCGGATGAGCAGGATCAAAGCGTCTCGTTTCAAAGGAATTCCGGATCAAGGTTCTTCCTTCTTCCAGACTTCCACAAGACCCTAGCGCCACTTTCTGCATCATCAAATTACCTGCCGCCGTCGCCTCGTAGGGCCCGACAATAACAGGGCGGTTGATACTACTCGCGATGCTCTTATTGAGTTGGTCATTTTGACCGCCTCCTCCGATAATATGAAGAACATCGACGCGTTGCTCAATCAGCTTCTCCAGTCTCTCGAGCACAAAACGAATCTTCATTGCAAGACTATCTGTGATGAGTCGGAGAATCTGGGCAGGCCCATTCGGAATGACCTGCCCTGACTCGCGACAATAATTTTCAATCTCATGAGGCATGTCACAACGTCCGGTAAATCGTTCATCGTCCGGGTCGACAAACGATTGCAAGCGAGTGGCACTTGCCGCCATGCGGGCAAGGTCCGGATAGCTCCAATGGTGCCCCTGCTGCTTCCAAATCCGGCGACATTCCTGCACGAGCCAAAGACCGTTGATATTTTTGAGAAGTCGAATGGTATCAAAAACACCCACCTCATTGGTGAAGTTATATTCCCTGGCCCGGGAGGTGAGGATGGGTTCATCGATTTCAACCCCCAGAAGTGACCAGGTTCCCGAGCTCAGGTAGGCAAACCGGGTGCCTGATTCGGCGGGCACCGCAGCCACCGCGGAAGCGGTATCATGACTTCCGACCGTCACCACCTTCGTCTCAGCTGAAAGTCCGGTTTCAATTGCAATCCCCTCTAAAACAGACCCGAGAACCTGGCCGGGTTCCACGATATCCGGGGCCACTGACAAGGGGAGCCCAATGGCCTCGAACAAGTCAGGTGACCAGCATTTCTTCACCGGATTATAAAACTGCGTCGTACTCGCATTCGTCCTCTCACAAAGAGCCTTGCCGGTCAGACGATGATTAATCAGATCCGGGATCATGAGAAACCGGGCGGCCTGCGGCAGGACCGTGTTCGCGTCTCTGACCTCGGCTCCCATCTGGACCATCGTATTGATATCCATGAACTGAATCCCACTCCTTGAAAAAATCTCGTCCGCCGAAATACGCCCGAGAAGCTCTTTCATCACGCCCCTCGTGCGGGGATCCCGGTAGTGACGAGGAATGGAAAGAAGGTTTCCATCCACATCCAGAAAGCCATAATCCACGCCCCAGGTATCCACCCCGATTGACTGAATCCGTTCTGCTCCAAATCTCTCAACCGAAGCCGTGAGTCCCTCAAGAATCCCCTTCCAGAGCGCGTCAAAATCCCAGTAAAGGCCCTGCCCTTTTTCGATTGGTTGATTCTCAAAGCGATTCACTTCCTCAAGAGAAAGTTTCCCGTCGCCCATCACCCCCGCAATCACGCGACCGCTTCCGGCACCAAGATCGATCGCGAGGTAAACAGGATATTCTGACATGATTATAGGAGATTAAGATCAGCCATCGCCTTACCGTGAAGCGACAGATAGCGGTCCCGGGCAGACGCTTCTTTGAGATCCTCATTCCAGTGAGGGATCATCTCACTCATACGGGCCTTCGCCTCATCTGACTCGAGAACATCTGGCAAACAACGCTGTATGCATTCGAGCATCACCTGTGTCGAAACGGAAGCTCCCGGAGAGGCTCCCAAAAGAGCAGAAATGGACTTATCCTTGCTCGTCAAAACCTCGGTCCCGTAGTGAACAATACCAGGCTCTTCATCGGGTTCCTGCTTGATCGCCTGCACCCGAATCCCAGCATCGATCACCTCCCAATCCCCGGCCTTCGCATCGGGGTAGAAATTGTGCAGCTCCCGCATGCGAGCCTCCTTCGACTGAAGCCCTTGCTCAACGAGATATTTGACCAGATCAAGATTATGAAAGCCCACTCGCATCAAGGAAAGAAGATTGCCAAGCCGCACCGATCGAGGAAGATCAAAATGGCTCCCACCATTGTGAAGAAACTTTCCAGTCCAGGCTGCAAAAGGCCCGAAGAGCAGGTAGCGATCACCATCGATCACCCGGGTATCAAGGTGTGGGACCGCCATCGTCGGAGCCGCTCCGAGGGCCTGTCCATAAACCTTGGCGGTGTGCTTCGCGACAACTTCGGGATTCTTGGTGATCATCCATTGTCCACCAATCGGAAATCCCCCATAGCCTTTCACTTCCGGTATACCCGCCTTTTGAAGTAAAGGCAGAGATCCCCCACCCGCTCCGATGAACACAAAATCGGCGTGAATTTTACGCTTCTTGCCCGACTCCTCATCACGAACGGTCACGATCCACCCCTTCTCCATCGTTTTCTGATACAAGTCGACAACACGATGTCCGAAGTGAGTGGCGCAGTCTTTCTGTTGATCAAGCCACTCGCAGAAATAGCGCGAGATCTCACCGAAGTTCACATCGGTCCCACCCTCCATAAAGGTTGCCGCGATCGGCTGTTTTTCATCACGCCCTTCCACCAAAAGTGGAGCCCATGATTTGATCTCCTCGCGATCAGTCGAGTGCTTCATGGGTTCGAAGAAATGGTGCTTCTTCAGTCCCTCGAAGCGGGCTTTCAGGTAAGGAAGTTGCTCCTCGGTATGAACAAGCGAGATATGAGGAAGAGGATTCAGACAGTCCCTCGGATTCCTAATAATCCCCCGCCGCGTGGCATGGGCCCAGAATTGCAGGGAATGCTCAAAGTCCTCGAAAACTGAAATCGCTTTGGAAACGTCAACGCTTCCGTCCGCCTCCTGGTGAGGCGTGTAAGAGAGTTCGCAAATCCCCGCGTGTCCCGTCCCGGCATTATTCCAACCGTTGGACGCTTCCTGGGCGGGCTTTTCATTGACCTCGACGAGATGAATCGAGATCTCCGGTTGCAGCTCTTTCAGCATCACCCCGAGAGTCGAGGACATGATCCCGGAGCCAATAAGAAGGACATCAGTTTTCATAATAAATTACCTCAAAAAAGCTTCGTGGAGCCCCCCGTCAACTGCGAGAATTTGGCCGGTTGTTTTTGAGGACGCTTCACTCAGCATGTAGAGCATCCCGTTTGACTGGTCTCTTGGAGTAATGGGAGCCTTGGTTAAGGTGCGGTCCGCGTAGAACTGCGCAAGCTTATCCCGGAGATCTTCGGTCTCCTCTTCATCACTAAAAGATATCTCGTACTTCGTCAGGGAAGCGATGACCCGATCCCTTGGGAACATGCCACTTCCCGCCACCACCGTCGCCGGAGCCACACCATTGACCCGAATCAGGGGAGAAAGCTCGATGGCAAGTTCGCGCAAGAGGTGATTCGCGGCGGCCTTCGAGGTGTCATAAGCCAAGCTCCCCTTCTTGGAGACCACGGCATTTGCACTTGTCGTGACGACCATGGAGCCACGGAGCCCCTGTTCCGCCCAAATCTTTGCGGCTTCGTCGGCCACGAAGTAGGGCCCGGCAACATTGATTCCAAAAGTGAGTCCCCATTTATCATCAGGGATGTGCCCGCTCCGATCCGGGGGCACAAAGATCCCCGCCGTTATGGCAATGTGGTCAAAGCCTCCGTAGGCGTAGACAACCTCAGCCAACATCTTTCGAATCGAACTCCGGTCGGTCACATCGCAAGCCAGACCGATCGTATTTCCACAGCCGGAGATTCCGCTCCCGGCAACCCCGATCCCCTGCCCAACCTTTGCGGAAAGCTCGTCAGCCGCAGACCTGGCTGCCTCAAGATTCAGATCCGCACACACAACATGCGCACCTTGCTCAATCATCAAGTGGGCCATGTCCCTGCCGATGCCACTTCCGGCGCCCACAACGACGACCACCTTCCGGGCGAACTCCCGCTCGGGTGGCATCCGCTGAAGCTTCGCTTCCTCGAGCGCCCAATATTCGATATCAAAGGCCTCTTTCTGAGGAAGCCCAATGTATTCATCAATCGCCTCCGCACCTCGCATCACTGCGATCGCGCAGTTGTAAAATTCCGCAGTCACCCGTGACTCGGATTTATTCTTCCCGAAGGCGATCATTCCGATTCCCGGAATGAGAACCACGGTGGGATTGGAATCACGCATCGCAGGCGATGAAGGCTCTTTGTTTGCCTCGTAGTAAACCGCATAATCGGCGCGGTATTTTTCCAAACCAGCTGTCAACTTTACCCGCAAAGTGTTGAAATCTTCGTTCTGCGGATCCCAGTCGACATAAAGCGGCTTAATCTTGGTCCGCAGGAAATGATCCGGACAAGAGGTTCCGAGCTCGGACAACCTTTGTGCCGAATTTGAGTTCACAAACTCAAGGACGGCTTCCGTCGTTTCGATCGTCGCGATGAAGCGATTTTTCTGACTGACCTGCCCGCGCAGCCACGGAAGAACTTCACTGACCAATTCCTCTTGCTGCTCTTCAGAAAGCTTGGCGTATTTCTGACCCTCGAAGGTCTCTTCACCCTTGTCTCGTTCTTCGATGTAGCGCCCCGCTCGTTCGATGAGCTCCAGGGTCAACTCGTAGCACTCTTTGTCGTCATCGGCCCAGTTGATGAGACCGTGCTGCCCCATGTTGATCCCCTTCGCCTCGGGGTGCTTTTGACAAACCTCTTGAAAAAGCAATCCGAGATCAAATCCAGGTCGCTGCCACGAGGTGTAAATGACCTCGTCTCCAAAAATCTCCTTTGTGATCGCCTCGGAATTTCGAGTGGCACAAAGTGAGATGAAGGCATTCGGATGCATGTGATCAACATGCTTGTAAGGAATGAAGGAGTGGAGCGGGGTATCGATCGAGGACGCCCGCGGGTTCAGATTGAAAGTGGTATGACGATACATCGCGACCATGTCATCCTCGATTTGAGTCTTCACCCCATTCGGACTGGTCTCATCGTAAATCTGCTGAAGAGCAATGAGCTTCTCCTGGTAAAGAGAGGAAAAGTTGTCAGTGGTCGAAGTCCGGAGATCACCGCCGGATCCCTTGACCCAGAGCACCTCGACTTCTTCGCCCGTGAGAGGATCGGTCTCTCCGGCCTTCGATGAAGTATTTCCTCCTCCGGTATTGGTGATGCGCTGATCGGCACCCAGGATATTGGAGCGAAAGACAAGGCGCTCGGCGGCGCTCATCGAGGCGACCTTGGCGTCGTCCCAGCCGTAGTCGACGTGGCGGAATTCTGATGGTTCGAATGACATGGTTTTAGGAAAAGTTTGTTTGGAAATTAAGAAGGATTACGCGTAGCCGATTGTGCTTACTACACCGAGTTCTTTTCGGCGAGCCTTTCGGTCGGCTGAGATTTTTTCAAGGTAACCACTTTCACGGAAGGCACTCAGAGGATCTGCCGCGAGGCCGCGTCCCAATCGCCACGCTATGATGGCGTCACTCACGTCCGTGCCAAAAGCTCTTTTAAGCAGCCCCTCGGAATCGATGATCGCCCCGGCTTCCTGGTGCTTCTGAAGCAACTCTTGATCCACCAGCAAGGCTTTCACGAAGAGTTCCTGTGCCATCATGACCGTTTCAATCATGGCCTCGATCTTGGGCTTCAGATTATGAGACTGATCGATCATGAACTCGATCTCCGGATAGACGCCCCCTTGCGAAGCCGCGTAGCTGTGGATCTCGTTGAAGATCCGAAAAATCTGGTAAGGATCGATGGAGCCCAGCGTGAGATCATCATCGGCATAGCGACGGTCGTTGAAATGAAATCCCCCAAGCATTTCCTCATCCAGTAACCAAGCCACGATCTGCTCAATGTTCTGCGACTGGTAATGGTGCCCGGTATCAACAAGAACCTTGGCCTGCGGACCCATCTTCTTCGCATGGAGATAGGACATGCCCCAGTCCGCGACGTCGGTGTGGTAGAAGGCCGGCTCGAAAGGTTTGTATTCCAGCAGGAAAGTCTGATCCCCGGCAAGGTGATCGTGAAACTCTCCGAGGGCTTTTTCGAGGCGCCGCTTCCGTCCCCGGATGGAATCCTGACCGGGGTAATTGGTGCCATCCGGCATCCACAGTGAAACGACATTCGACCCAACCGCCTGCCCCAGCCTAATGGCATCAATGACGTGCCGGGAGGCCCGCCCTCTTATCTCCGGATCAAGATTGCAAAGACTGCCAAGCCGGTATTCCTGATCTTCGAACAAGTTGGGATTGATCGAACCAATCCGGACTCCACATTTTTTCGCAAGTGCAACCACCTCTTCCGCTTCGTCACCCTCATTAAAATCCCACAAAACATGTGCTGCCACCTTCGGGCAACACCCCGTCAACTTGTGAACGATTCCCGCATCAGAAAGCTTGTCGGCCAGATCGATCGCCGCGCCATCCTGCAGGAACTTCCCAAAGCGCGTCCCGGTATCGGCAAAACCCCATGATGGCAACTCGATCTCGAAGTCATCCAACGCAGCATTTACGCGTTCCTGAATTTCCTCAGTCATACCAGGAAAAAAGGCTGGGGAGAACAACCAACAAGAAACGTTTCATGGAACCAGCTAAGAAGCCTACGACGGAGAATGCAAGGCAAAGATCAAGAGACAGGCCCCACGGACTCCCGCTGGACGAACTGAGTCGAGAATTCCGCCAACTGTGGAGTCTTGTCGCCAGTCCCCTCGATTCGCTTCATCAGAAAGTCTACCGCTTTTCCCGCAATCGCCTCATGCGGTTGTGCGACCGAAGAAAGGGAGACTTGAAGCTGTTCACACAGAGGAATCCCATCGATTCCGACAACCGAAACATCACCCGGCACATTCAAACCGAGATCTTTTGCGGCCCGCATCACTCCGATCGCGGTGAGATCATTCAAGGCAACCATCGCACTTGGCCTGTCTTTTTCCTCAAGAATTTTTCGCCCCACGCTTTTAGCCTCCTCAATCGACGGACCACAGTCAACAACCTCAACCTCGGCATCTCCAAACTTCTGAATCACCTCCCTGAAATAAGCCGGGCGACCGCCAACCCGCTGCCCCTCTGATCGCGCCGCCAAAAAACAAAAACGGCGATGGCCCAAGCCATGGAGACAATCGGCCGCTTCCTTCAAACCAGTCGCAAAATTTGGCACCACGACATCAACCGGAGCACCTTTGATTCCCGGCATCGCCAGAGCCACGATCGGAAAGCCCAGCTTTGTTTGGTGCTCGAGAAAGTCCCGATGCTCCTCCAAATCACTCACAAAAGCCACCACGCCATCGACATTTCGATGCACCACCTCTTCCAGAAGCTTCTTCTCACGAGCCAGGTCGGTTTGCCAGTTCTCGATCACGAGATCGTATCCCCTCCCCGAAACTTCATTCCCAAAAACCCGTGAAAAGTGAGTGTAAAATGGATTCTCCAAATCAGCGATCAAGAGACCGACGGTATTAAATCGCCCCGAGCGCAGGGCCACTGCGGCACGATTCGGCCGATAGCCCAAATCTTTCGCAGCTAAAAAGACCCGTTCTTCCGTTTCCTTTGAAGCCCAGGAATTCGGACGTCGGTTCAAAATTGTCGAGGCCGTGTTCACCGCTACTCCCGCCCGCTCCGCAACATCCTTCAGTCGTATTTTGCCCCCTGCCATCGTGGCAGATCCTAGATGTTTGATCGCTGAGTGCAACTTCATTGAAAATGACAAGAAACGTTTCATGCATTCGGATTGACCAATCGATTGTAGATTTGGACACTTATCCGTCCCTTTCAGAGTAGCCTCGACTCCTGACAGACCTCTAAAATCGCATCAAATGCCCGGCTCAAAAAACACCTCCACTAACGAATACGAACGGAGCCCGGTGCCCGCTGATGCCCAAAAAGGTCCGGGCAAATTCTGGGGCATGTATGCCGGGGAACATGCTGCCGGCACGGAATTCATGATTGGCCCCCTCTTCCTCCTTAATGGGGTCACCCTTCAAAACATCTTCCTTGGTCTGCTGGTCGGCAATCTTCTCGCCGTCCTGAGCTGGCGCTATGTCTGCGCTCCTATCGCCACCAAGGCGCGCATGACTCTCTACTTCCACCTTGAGAAAATCGCCGGAGTGAAGCTCGTCAAATTCTACAATTTGGCCAATGGCGTTCTCTTTTGCTTTCTCGCCGGAGCCATGATCACGGTCTCAGCCACTGCGGTCGGGATTCCCTTTCAAATCGAGATGCCCGGCTTCGATGCCATCTATCCAAACAGCGCCACCTTCGTGATCATCGTCCTCGCGGTTGGAGCAGTCATCGCCCTGGTCGCCGCCCGCGGGTACGACATGGTGGCCCGCTTCGCCAACGTCGCCTCTCCCTGGATGGTTCTGGTATTCCTCGCCTGCGGACTCATCGCGCTCAAACAAATCGATGCGGCTAATTGGGACGGGCTGAATGAAGTTTGGACCCAATCCATCACCGTCGCACAGGGAGGGAAAGACATTCCCGTCATGGGCTTTTGGTCAGTTGCCCTCTTCGCCTGGTTCTGCAATGCCGCAATGCATATCGGAATGGCGGATCTCTCGGTCCTCCGCTACGCCCGTAAACCGTCCTCCGGTTGGGCCTCCGCAAGCGGGATGTTCGTGGGCCACTACATGGCTTGGATCTCGGCAGCCTTCATGCTCGCCGCTCAGATTAAACTGAGTGGCAACACCACGCCCAACCCGGGAATCATGGCCGCCAACGCCGCCGGGATTGCCGGGATCGTTTGCGTCGTCGTCGCCGGATGGACCACTGCCAATCCGACTATATATCGGGCCGGACTTGCCTTTCAGGCCATGATCCCCGGCTCGTCCCGCACCACCATGACCCTCGTGGCCGGCATGATTGCCACCATCGCCGGAATCTTCCCCGCTTTCGCTTTCAAGCTTCTTGATTTCGTCGGCTTCTACGGAACGGTCCTTGCTCCCATGGGAGCCGTCATCTTCGCCGACTGGTATTTTGCACGCCGCGCCAACTTCACACCCTTCGCGGCCGAGAAATCTCGCATGTCCATCAATCCTTCCGTTCTTCTCGCCTGGCTCATCCCCGTCGCCATCGCCGTCTACTTCATTAAATTTATCGGCATCAGTTCTTGGTTCTGCATCCTCCCCTGCTGGATCGCCACCGCCATCCTTCACGTCGTTTTCTCAAAGATACTCATCAAAAAACGGAACTAAAACAGACCTCCCATTGACCATGAAAATTCTCCCCTTGCTCTCTTTGATCGGACTTGCGCTTACGATCACCCCCGCCTTTTCACATCTTCTTTTCGATCTTTCGGAGCAGACCACTTTTACCCTCATGGCGGTTGGCATGGTGATTTGGTTTGCCGCTGCCACCCCTTGGCTTGCTCCCAAAAAAGAAGACCTCGATACCTCAACGCAGGATCACATCTAGTTTCCAATGGTCATCAAAGCACTTCTTGCGGCCATTCTTACCGCTTCTTTATCAGGTCAAACTCCCTGGCCCGCCACCGATCACCTCGGCCGAAGTCTTCCCCTCAACGACGAAACCGGGCCGGTCAAAAAGGATCGCACCGTCGGGATCTTTTACTTCGTCTGGCTCGGTGCACACTCGACCTCCGGCCCTCATGATCTCACCAAGATCATGGAAAAACCACCCCACACAATGGCGGAGCCTGGTGTCTTCCACCACTGGGGCGAACCTGAATCCGGCTACTACTACGCTCGCGATCCCTACATCTGTCTCTTATACACATCTCCGAGCCCACGAGAC
>CAJXVQ010000019.1 GCA_913060685.1 uncultured Verrucomicrobiales bacterium | reverse complement strand
ATCTACACAGAGTAGATCGTCGGCAGCGTCAGATGTGTATAAGAGACAGTTCCCATACCGAAGACTTCGAGTCGTGGATGAAAGAGACCGGATTTGAGGGCATTGGAATCGAAGATATTACGCCTCATGTGATGCGGTCTTCGCGGAGGATTTGGAAAGCGAGCCTCATTATTCTTCCCCTTTCTCGCCCTCTCGAGATGGTCGGGATGAGAACTTCTCGACAGACTGCCAATGTGCGGGCGGCGCGGCATCAATACACCACCATCTGCGAGGGGCTGTGGGGCTACTCCGTGTTCACCGCACAAAAACCAGCCGCTTTGCAATAGTCGGGATCGAGCAGTGCGTGTTCTGTTTTCAGGATAGCGAAAGTCCAAACCCGGGCGTGTTGACCCACACCATCGCTTCTGGATTCTGGATGCCATGTTCTTCGAACCAGCGATTTACCTTGATGGATTCGGCGGAGTCTCCGGCAGGGTCGATCAATCTCGCTTTTTGAAAGCGGGCACACCACTCGTGGAGACCGAAGTTTTCCTCTTGGAATCCAGTGATCGCTTGGTCCAGCTCGCTCAAAGCGAGGCTTGTGTCTTCTTCCAGAAAGGCGAGTGAAGCGGCAATTTGTGCACCGGCTGCCTTAGACCAGAGTGGCAGAAGCTTCTTGAGCGTTCGAGCATCCTTGCGAGCCACCTTAAGCGCGTGCTCGCGGTCCTTTGCCTTTGCCTTTGTCGCAGCAGCAATGGCACATCGTGCCCGCAGGAAGGTTATATAGACTTTGACCAATTCGACATGGAGGAGTAGTGCGCCTGCGACGAAATCCCACTCCGATTCGATCATCGCGAGGGCTTCTTCGTTTCGGTTTTCATAGAGGGCGATCTGGCTCTTGGCTGTGAGCGCAGTGTAATGGTAAACCTGATACTCTACGTCTTTCCAATGTGCCGAAGCGTTTGCATGGGCAGTTTTTGCTTTGTCAGGATTGTCCTGGGCCAACCAGACAAAAGGGCCTCCAAAGGTGGTCAGCTGTGACTCGACAAGTTGCGCTCCGCGTTCCCGGGCTGCAGCGAGAAGCGACTGTTGTCGATTCGCAAGATCTCTAAGATCACCAAGCCAGTAGCAGGCCCAATAGGCAAATGTCTGGCTCTGATCCAGTTCCCAAGCGGCACCGGCACATTCCTCTCGAAAGAGCTGCGCAGCTCGATCACCAAAGGTGCGGCAAGTCGCAAAATCCCCGAGAAAGAAGGCGGCGACACAGCGTGCTAAATCCACAGTTCCCCGGGCCATCGGCTCGTCAAGTTCATCCGCCAATTGACCTGCTTCACCAAGCAACCGTTCGACTCTTGTTCGAAACCGCTGGCCAACCATGGACGTGTGCGATGCCTCCCAGGCGAGAGCTCGCGAAATCCGACACGGTTCCCCAGCTTTGAGGGCAAGGAGCAAGTTGTGAGTTTGAAAGTCCGCCGCAGGAATGGGGTCGATCACGGTCATTCCCCCGGCGACGGCCCAGGAAAGATCGATCCGGTTGATCTCGGTTTCGGTGAGATCTTCTTCGGAGCGCTTGCTGAATTTGGTACCTCGAAAGAGTAGGTGAATTCGGCGCCGAATCAGGGAGAAAAGAGCTGCCCGGCGAGTTGCTGGAAGCTTTAGACCGAGATGGCGCAGAACACCGCGAAAGCACTCCCTTCCTTCATCGATTCTTCCAGCGGTGCAGAATTGGTATCCGGCCCTTTCTTGAAGACGATGTGCGGGCACTCCCTCGAGGTCTTCCGCGGCCGAAAGATAAACAGCGGCGGCTTCTGCTCCTCGTCCTGCATTTGCCAATGCATCGGCCAGCTTAATTTGGATTTCCCGTTCTTCATCTTTGTTGAGATGGCTAAATTTAAGCGTCTTTCGATAGAGATTGGCCGCCCGCTCGAATGCAAGAGCTTTGGCCGCTTGGGCCGCGGCCTTGGAATAGTGCAGCCCGGCGGGTTCAAACTCTCCCGCTCCCTGGTAGTGAAAGGCGATTGCTTCCGAATCGGAGTCCGCTGCCGATTCGAGAGAACGCGCCAGACCAAGATGGTGTCGTGTCTGGGTGGGTCGGTCGAGATGCGCGACGATCGTTTCACGAATACGATCGTGAAAGCACTCGACCTCGTCATCGAGTCCGGGGCCGGAACGACGGATGAGGTGTCCGGCCCTCAGAAGAGCTAGTCCGGGTAAGCCGGAAGAGTTGATTCCTGCCGCTTCATAAATGAATCGAAGAGGGGTTGGACGACCGGAGACCCCGAGCACTTCGAGTAGCGCTTGCGGGGTTCTCTCGAGACGCCGGACACGCGCCCAGAGAGCGTCATCGAGATCGAGTTGTGAAATAGCTCCGCCGCTGCCCTGGTGTGTCACCTCGAAATTGACGAGACTGGCGAGCTCGTAGACAAAGTAAGGATTGCCTCCGGATTCGAGTGCGATCCGCTTGGCTTGTTTGGTATTGACGGTGAGAAGGGCTGTGGCAAGTTTCTCGGCTTCGCTAGTGGAAAGCGGACCAACTTCGAGTTCATCAATAAAGACCCCTCCGGATTTCGCTTCATTTACTCTGGGAAGAGATATCAGACAGGGGCTCCGGTCGCGGTATTCGGAGCGATAGCTGGCGACAAAAAGCATTCGCGGTGGAAACCGGGCCTGAATTAAATCCTGAATAAATCGGGCACTGTCCCCGTCTCCCCACTGAAGGTCGTCGATATAGATGACCAAGTGATGCCTATCTCCCAGACGGCAGAGCAGCTCGGCAAGGGCGTCGAAGGCGACTCGGCGAAGTTCGAAAGGATCGGCTATATCCCGGGGAGGCGCGTTGCGGACGGCTTCGACTCGATCCAGTACGGGAAAGATCCGGCCAAGAGCAGCGATGTCTGAGGGGATCAAGGCTTGCGCGTCATCGAGGTCAAGAGAAAGAAGATGTCGCGTCACCGAATCGATGAGGCTATCAAGCGCTTTGTAGGGGACGGTCTCCTGCTCGTAGCAACGACCAGCCAGAATTAAAACATCAGGTGATCCTTCAAGTTCGGTGAGGAAACGGTTCGCGAGGGCGCTCTTTCCCGCTCCAGATCTTCCATGAAGATGAAGCATCGCCATTTCACCATTGCGAACTCGTTCACTAGTGGATCGAATACTCTCGAGTAGTGTCTCTCTGCCAAAGAAAGGGAGGCGTGTATCTTCGCGGTCGCTGTTGACCTCATTGGCGGAATCCTGGGTAGAGTGATCGAGCAGTTCTGCGACGCCTCCCATTCTGACTTCAGGATCGCGACTAAGGAGTTGGACGCAGAGCTCCACGAGGTCGGTTGGAAGGTTCGAGGCAAAATCGCTTGGGTGGGGTGGGGCGGATTGTTGTTTTTGGGAAAGGACGTTCCAACCGGTCCCCAAAAAAGGGCGTCGTCCTGTGAGTGACTCAAAGAGAATGACTCCAACCGCATACCAATCGCACGCTTCGGTCAACTCGCCTCCGCCTGCCTGTTCGGGAGCCATGTAGCTCACCGAGCCTGCGATTCCGCCGACGGTCTGAACGGAATGAGCAAAATATTCTTCCGCCACGACTGGGGGGGATTTCCCGTCGACCTTGATCTTGTCACCGACATCTTTGATCAGACCAAAATCGAGAATCCGAACCACGCCATCCTTTCGAACGAGAATATTCGACGGCTTGATATCACGGTGCAATTTCCCTTCCTGATGAAGGGCTCGGACTCCCTCGACAAGTTGGCCGAGGGCCTTGCGAAGGCGGTCATCGTTTTGGGGCGCGATCTCGAGTTGCATCGGAATTGTCGGGTCGTCTTCAATCGCCTCTAGATTGGGCAGTGGTCGCACCCAAGTGTTGAAGTCGACGCCATCGATCAGCTCCATGGTGTAGAACCATTCGGTGCCGTCCGAGAATAGCTCGTAGAGTCGGATCAGATTGGGGTGGGCGATATTGGCGAGGGAACGGAACTCTTTCTTGAATCGATAGAGCTCCGTAGGTTGCAGGTGAATCATCGTTTTCAGAGCGACGCGGGAGTCCTGCTGACGATCGAACGCCTCGAAAACGACACCCATTCCGCCAACTCCAATTTCACTGATGAGGTCGAATCGATCGTTGGTTTCAAGGTTCTTTTTGAAACGTCGGACCGCCTCCTCGTGGTCTACGTTCGAGGGGCTCTTTTCTTCGTTCAAGGTTGGATCCCCGGACGAAGATGACTTCGGTTTTCTTGGATCAGAAGAATTGTTTTCGGGATCAGTCATTCGAATGATTGACTGGAATTTTCGTTTGGAGTGGGGCGCTTAGGGACCACGTTGAGAGTATTGGAGAGGAAAAAAAGGGGGGCGATCTCGAGCACGTTGTAGAATCGGGCGATGTCCTCCGGTGTGGGAAACGCAAAATTGAGGACTTTGACGGCTACACGTCTGCCTGAGTCAGGGTCTTCGCGGCAGAAGATCTCCGACTTGTTGTTGTCATATATAAGACGGTCGGTCATTGGGGCGATCTAGCTCCATAGCGGTGAAAAGGATCGCTGTTCGAGACTGGTCAGAACGTTCTGGTGTAGCTTAGTGCTAAAATGTGCCAATCAAACTCGTAGCTGCCATTATACCCTGGTTGGGAGGCGTTGTTTACGCTGAGGTTTTCCATAGGCATGTAAGCGTATGCAACATCGATGGTGTTCGCCCCGGAGGTGTAACCAGCGCCGACACTAAAAATGTGGCGATCGTTGGCCGGGACGACGGGAGTGTATGTTGATCCTTTTAAGGGGGATTCAGAGTAGAGATACCCTGCACGGAGCGTTAGGTTCTTCGAGACTTCATATTCCGCTCCAATGCCGACGCTGAAGGAGTCATTCCAGTCAAGATCGATCCCGGTGGCTCCGCCGAGGAGCGGCTGGTTTGCACCGATGAGTAAGGGGACATCGTCGTGGGTGGAGTTTTGGATCCACTCGAAATCAATTCCGATTGTGAGGCTGTCGTTCACCTCCCAGCCGTATCCGATACCGATACTGCCAGGGTATTCGATTTCTGAATCGAAGGGGCTGGTGGGTGAAAAGGTGCCAGCTAGGGCGGCTGGAAGATTGGTGATGGAGAAGTCACCGTCGTAGTCGACTTTCACAGGAAGCCGGGCGGTGAGGGCAAAGGTGTGGCCATCGACAGGGCTGTAGTTGATCCCGAGGAAACCACCGAGTCCCCACCCGTCGCCATCAAAAACCATGTCTCCGTCGACAGCGCCAGGTCCGACAACTGCGGCCCAGGGGAAGGCTTGATCCAGAGTGACGGTGGAATAGTAAATATCGAGTCCTGCTCCGATAGAGAGGCGGTCATTGACACGGTAACCGAAGGCCGGGGAAAAGGCGGCGGTCTGCAAGAGGGCGTCGTAGGGGGCGATGTAGCGGAAGAGGCCGTTGCTATCCCAGTTCATCGAGAGTCCGAAGGGGGCGCTGATGCCAAAGCCTACGGTCAGGTCATCATTAATGGGATGGACGTAGTTGATTCCACCGAGGAACTTCCAGTTTTCGATCATTGAGCCGGTGGCTCCATCAAGGCGGGTGAAATCGGTATCTCCTTCCCAAGCTTGGAAGTTCACCTGTAGCGCAGGGGAGTTGATCTTGGACAGTGAAGCTGGGTTGGTGCGAACGACCGACGGGTCATCAAGGAGGGTAAAGCGCCCGCCGATCAGGCCGATGGCTTCCGCTGAGTCAGGCAGGACACGGACACCTTCCGCACCAAAAACGGTTGTTGCCATGCCCCCCCAAAGTAGGATCATGATGATGTCGGTGTTAGCTTTCATTTCATGTTAAAAAATAACTATAGGTTATCAAAACATAAGATCAAACTTAAAAGGTGTCTTCGCAACACGCAGGGGCACACGAAAAAGAGGTCGACTTCGCTGCTGGGATCGAGCCCCTCGTAGATGGGGGTGGTGTCGATGGATTCGCCATGCGAGATGGTTGATTTGGGAGGGAGGAGGTCCTTGCCGCCGAAGCCTTCGCATTCCTCGTATCCTTCGGGGAGGTAGCTGGCGCAGAGAATCTCGACCGGGATGTTGTGGTCGGCGGCGAGTTGGATGGAGAGTTCGGAGAGTTTAGATTCAATCGCGATGCCATAGGCCTCGAAGCCATCCCCCTCACCTCTCTGATCCTCCCAACGGCCCAACCCAAAAACAATTTCCCGCCGCCACCTACCGGGCGCGCCCGGGGAAAGTCATCGATGAAATTTCAGGCTTCATAAGAACTAAAAAAAGCGCGGGGCTTCGGCCCTGCGCTTTAGAACCCCCAAAATGAAGGGAGTTTGAAACTGAAAATCGCTTAGCGATTGGGTGCGGTGGCGTATCCGGTGAGGCCACCAGCTGCGGCGCCGATGGCGGCTCCTTTACCGGCTTCACCGGACTGATGCCCAATGACTGCTCCAAGGCCAGCCCCGAGGACGGCACCACCTGCAGCACGCTGACCGGTGGTTTGATTATTGTTGGCGCAGCTACTGGAAAGAGCGGTGGCAGCGACGGCGATGATGGTGGCGATTTTCTTTTTCATGATTTTGATGGACGAGATTCAGGTGACAAAGGAGCCACCTTTATTTAAGAAATCTTTACTATCAGTCTGAGTGGTCGTCAAGGGGTAAAGCCCTGGGGAAGATTCAGTTTGGCGGCATCGATGGAACGTTGCCCCCTTCACCCCTCTCCGATCCCCTCAACGGCGCCCCCAAGCGGACCTCTGAAAAAGAAAATTTCTGCAGCCAGCCCCCCTCCCTGGGCGCGCCCGGGGAAAGACATCGATGAAACGAAGCCCAGGGCTTTCGTTTCATAAGAGAAGTTCAACGTTGTTGCCACCCAAGCGAAAGCCAGTTCAGACAAAAAGAAATCCTCCGAAAACGGGGACCAATTTTGGCAACAGAGAGCTCTCCCTCAGACCAATTACTAAAAAACTGAGACTTTCAGGCTTTCAAACTCATCGGAATTCTTCAGTGTCAGTGACACAACTATGAACGCTTTTTCAACTCCCGAACTCCCCGCCATTGGAATTCTCGCATCCTTGGAAGACGAAGACCGCAAGCTCCTCGGCAACTACGGAGAGTTCCTCCCTTTGCAAGCTGATGAGACCTTGATCACCGAAGGTGAGCCGCAAGACGCCATCTACTTTATCATTTCAGGCCTCCTCCACGTCCACACTCTTGAGGATGGCAAACGCACTCTTTTGGGGCGGGTCGGTGCCGGTGAGACCCTCGGTGAAGTAAATATTTTTGACCCTGACCAAGCGAGTGCCAACGTAACCGCCAAAGAATTCTGTCAAATCTGGAAAGCCCGTCGTGAAGACATCGAAGCATTTCTCGAATCCTATCCATCTGCTGCCGGGCAACTCCTGATTGGAATGATGGCCTCGGTCTCAAAACGGATCCGCAAAGCCAATGCCCGACTCTCCGCCACAGAACTTAAAGCGGCCATCGAGCACATGTGGAAGTAGCTCGAAGTGATGTTCTAAGACCTCAAGCAAGGAGTGGGATCAATCGCTAACCGAGCGTGTAATCTTTCGTCTGCAAAAACGGACTTTGCGCTATAGAACATCTTTGTTATTTGCTCCAAAGTCCCGGGTGGGGACCTGTCAGGCTTCTACTTTCATAAGAGCACCAACCCGAGTCGAAGCCCGATCCATTCGACCAAAGCCCCGCCTGGCAGCCCAAAGAAATCCTGCTCGGCGACGGCTGGCTCCTGGTTGTCGACGATTCCCGCCCGAATAGGACAGCAAACAACCTCTGCCAATCTAATCCTTGGTATGGCGCGGAGGAGGACTAAAATCAGTGAGTTGGAAGCTTTCTCGTGTATCACCCTGCGGATGCAGTATTTCGCTTTCTCGCCTGATTCTCCGCCTCATCGTTCCCGTGCTCAAACAACTCGACTAAATTTTAGTCCTTTTCCCCGTATCACCCCTCTTTGATCCCTTCAACGGCGCCCCCTAGCCCCCCACTCCAAGATCAACTTCATAACAACATTCTCCGTTTGACCACGACCACCCGGCCTTCCGGACCACTTCGGCCACCGCAAACCGAGTTCCAATCGCATGTGATTGGATTGACTCACACGCGACACTGATGAAAAAGAAACTTCGACGTATTTTTTGCTGGCTGTGCATACTCATTCTCGCGGGAGTATTGGTTGCTGTCGCTCTCTGGCGCTTTCTACTGCCGACGCCCATGACGAAGACCGAAATCTTTCAAGGTGTGCACTATCTGGGCGCAGAGATCGAGAACCGGGAAGGCACCACTGGCCGCATGATGGCGTTCGAAATCGAACTCGACGCGCCAGGTGTCGAGTTCTTCATCCGCCCCCTCGACCCTGAAGCAACCGAAGAGGGCGCACAATATGTCCTGCGGTGGGCCGACCTTGAAGTGCTGCGGCATGATCTGGCGCTCTTGGTCGACGGAGCCCTCTATCGTCCTGGAGAGTGGTGGAGTGCCACCTGGCGACTCATGCGCATGATCAGCGCATGGGCAGCCTACGCTCCGGCGACCCAGATCGCGGCGATCTACGAGATCTCGGGCAGCACGGTGCGCCTCTACGACAAGGAGGTTCTCAAGACAGATCTCCCACCTCCAGACTCGGATCATCTGCGCACCCTGCTCGTCGATGAAAAGGCAGTGCGACGAGGCCACAACTACGTCACCATCGTTCTCAACGGGGATACCGGTGAACTTCTCTACATGGCGGAGGGTAAAAAACGCGAGGACCTTGATCGTTTCTTTGAGCAACTAAATTCAGAACAAAAAAGTAAAGTTGAGGCGGTCGGGATTTACCGATCTGGAGCTTATCAAAGCTCAATTCAAGCCCACCTGCCGGGAGCCGCGATCGATTCTTAATCAGGCCGTAGACCAAGTGCGTCGTGAGCAATGGCGTGATGCCAGTGAGCAGGATCGTAGCGTGATTAAAGGAAGCCGTTTCCTACTGCTGGCTCATGCCGAGAACCTGAGTGACACCGGAGGGCAAAGACTTCAGGAGCTTCTCCGTGCCAACGAAGGGCTCAGCATGGCGTATCAACTCAAAGAGCAGTTCAAAGGGATCTTCCAGTATCAGAAGCAAGGCTGGGCTCTGCGAGCTTTGGACCAATGGTGCGCCATGGCACAGGCGAGTGAGCTATCACCATTTCAACGTTTGGCTAAGGGATTGATGAAACAAAGAGAACGAGTTTGCGGCTTCGTAAAACACCGTCTGACATCAGGTAAGATTGAAGGGTTCAACAACCTCCTCTCCCGAATTATCCACAGAGCTCGCTGCATCAAGGATCTGGACTATCTCGAACTTAAATTACGACATGGATCCGTCATGCGCAGCTAACGAAGAGCCAAAAGCGTCATGCAAAGCTGTCGAAGAGACTAATATATCGTGGTCAATACTTCAGAAATCTGAAACCATAATATGGTTCCTAAAACTTTTTCCGACAATCTCTCAAGCCATGAAACCCACTTCATCAATCCTCCTGGCCCTGATCACATCGCTTCTGTTCCTCAACTCCTGCAGCAGTGCGGTATCCTCCGCCGCCTACCACTCAAAAAACTCTGTCGACCAACGGGGCCTTCGCCACTATCCCGTCGGCCGTCAAGGCAAGCTGACCGCATGGCTCACTAGCAATCACCGAATGTCCGACGGAGACTTTCTCTACAATCCCAAAGATACGAACACCCGGCACCGTATCGTCGGCCGCATCCGAGCATCCGCAATGAAAGAAGCGGCCAAACACGATGGAGCCTTTCTTCTCACCAACGATTACACCGGGCCAATCTACCCGCTCTGGGAAGGATCAGAAGGGAAAGGCCTGCTCTACACCACCGGCAGCAAAGGCTGGATCCCCGTAAATCTCAATCAAGAACCAGGTGTCAACATCTGGATCGCAACCCGCAGCAGCGATCCCATCGGTGCCTGGAGCAGCTTTCCCGTCGTCATCGGCGATCCGGCCAAGCCCGAAAGCATCGCTGGCGCGATGTGGTACCGCTCCAATGCAAATCGTCACCTGGGCGGAGCGGCTTCCCCCCGGATGCTCAAAAAGTGGTTGAACCGTCTCGACTTCAGACAGTTCGTCGATTGAGCCCACGACCCCGCAGGGTGGCGGAAGAAGCGACCGGAAGACTGACCCTCAAAAACGCGATCTTCTGTAGAACGACGCTTTCAGCCTGATGTTCCCCGGCCAACTGGATTCGGTTCGGCATTCCATGAGGGGCATTCACTAAAAAAACGACCCCGGAAATCAGGGCCGCTTGAGGAACGAAATGAGTTGGCTTACTCTACCTCCGACCGCTTCGCATCGCAGGTCTCGCCGTCGGCATACTTGGGCGGACACTGGGACGACTACTTGGCCGACTGGTAGGACGATTACTTGGCCGGGTGCTCGGACGAGTGGTGGGATAAGAAACGGGCTTCCCACTGGGTGGTCTATTCCCCGGCGGCCTGGCGATGGGATTCTCCGGCTTGGCTGGAGGTCGGGTTCCAGGGGGGCGGGTTCCCGGCGGTCGGGCGATCGGATGCTCCGGCCTGCCAGGCGGACGATGGTAGGGAGGTCGATTGTGAGGAGGCCTCACCACAACGTAGCCATATCCCGGCCAGTGGCGATAGTAGTGGTTATGGTAATTCCAGTAGCTGATTCCTCCAATCAGCACGGTAGCGTAGCCGATGGGAATATCGTTCGAGACATACCCTTCCGGATAATCATCATAGGAGTTACTACACGATCCCAATAATGAGACCAATATTCCCATCAACAGAAATTTACCACGACTCTTCATGCGAGGAGGCTGACGGAAAAATCGCGTCAGATCAACACCGGAGGTATTGCTAAAATCAGCATCGTCGATCGAGGAACATCTGATGGAATCCTAAGATTTCTCAGGCAAGGGAAAGGCTCCACGCATTTTAGTGAAACCTTTCCCGAAATGTTTCAGACACATCACGGCACTCATGAGAGGAACGTCAAGAGGCGTAATGTATTTCTCCGGGACAAAAAACGCTGCCCGATTTGGGGGGCGGGTGATTCACCGCGAAGAGGTAAACCTAATCATCCATCGTCACGGTCACCTTCGTGACGTGGTCCCTAAGCTCGTTGCCTTCGGTTCGAGTGTAATCTCTCGAGACGGGTGTTCCCGTATCGACACCGACGTCAAAGGTTTCCGAGATGGAAAACATGCCGGGCTGGGTCCGCTCAACCCTGCCTTCGCCAATCTTTTCCCCATTGATAAACAGCGTTACCGTGCCGGTTCCGCTGTCGGGCCCTTTGCCATTTGGCTTGCCGACCTTGTAGACGGCCTTCACCACGACCTTGCCTTTGGGCAGCTTCTTAGACGCCTTCACCGTGTAACGGCTCTCGTTGAACGCGTTGTAACAATAGCGCAGCTCACCATCGACAAGATAGAGCGCGTAGCCGCCGTAAATGCCGCCTTGGGCGAGAATCACTCCCGAGGTACTAGCGCTTGGAAGGTCGAGTTCCCCGATCAGGGTGTGGTTCGTGTTCTTCACCGGTGGCGAGTAGGCCTCCGGGATCCGGATCGCACCAGGCGTATAATAGTTGAAGGCCTTGCGTTTCGGTATGTATCTCTGATTGACGTCAGCGAACCTGGCAACAACGTCGTCGTAAAGCGGATACACATTGTATTTCTTCGCATCCTTGTCCCACTCTTCCTTCAGCATCTTCAGCTTACCGGGGTGCTTCTTGGCGAGGTCGTTGGACTCCGAATAATCCTCCGCCACGTGGTAGAGTTCCCAGACATCGTCCTCAAAGGGGTAGGTCCCGCCGATGACCCAGGGCATCCGGTTGCCGTGGATCGTCACCGCCTTCCAGCCGTCGATATACATGGCGCGATTGCCAAAGAGCTCGTAATACTGGCGAGTATGCTGGTCCTTGGCCTCCGCGTCGTTAAAGGTATACGCTAGGCTGGTCCCTTCAAAGGGTTGCTGTTTAAACCCGTCGATGACCTCGAGCGGCTCCAAGTCAATCGCCTCCATGATGGTCGCCCCGATATCAATGATGTGTC
Organism: uncultured Verrucomicrobiales bacterium; assembly: GCA_913060685.1. Classification (GTDB taxonomy): domain Bacteria; phylum Verrucomicrobiota; class Verrucomicrobiia; order Verrucomicrobiales; family Akkermansiaceae; genus SW10. Next base: position 15,544 of record CAJXVQ010000019.1, on the reverse strand, counting down.
CGTACTGCTCGCGGATGGAGCCCTTGTCCTTGATCCCTTTCGGCCAGTGGACAATGAGCGGGTCCGCCTGGCCGCCGCGGTGGACGAGCTGCTTGAAATACTTGAACGGTGTATTTCCAGCCCAGGCCCAGCCCGCATGGAAGTGATTGTTGGTTTCTTCCGTGCCCCAGGCGTCGAGACGTTTGAGGTTCTCTTCGACGGGTGTGCGCGTGATCCCATTGACTACGATCATCTCGTTGTGCGTGCCCGAGAGGCCTCCCTCACCACTGGAGCCGTTGTCGGACGTGACGATGATTAGGGTGTTGTCGAGTTTTCCGAGACGCTCAAGGGTCTTGGTCATGCGACCGATCTGAGCATCGACATGGTCCAACTGTCCTGCGAACGCCTCCATTTGGCGTGCATAGAGTTTCCGCTCTTGTGCGGGCAATGCGTCCCATGCCTGGAGTTCATCGAGGCGCGGGGTGAGGACGGTGTCCTTGGGGATAATCCCAATCTGTTTCTGCTTCTCGAAGATGACCTCGCGGGCCCGGTCCCACCCCATGTCAAATTTTCCTTTGTATTTGTCGATATACTCCTTGGGCGCGTGATGAGGGGCATGCATGGCCCCGGGTGCCCAGAACATGAAGAAGGGCTTTTCGGGATTGATCGAAACGTGCCCGGTCAGGTAGTGGATCGCCTTGTCGGCCATGTCCTCCGAGAGATGGTAGTCGGGGTTGCCGAGCGAAGGCTCGATGGGCTCATGACCGGCCCACATCATCGGCGTGAAGTTGTTGGCATCCGCCGCCATGAAGGTGTAGGTGTGGTCGAAACCGTCGTTCGTGGGCCAGTAGGTGAAAGGCCCCGCCTGGTGGACGTTGTAGGCCGGGGTGTGGTCCCATTTGCCGATGGCGAAAGTGCTCCATCCGTGATGCTGGGCGGTCTTGGTGACTTCCTGAGCGGTCATCGGGACCCGGCCAGAATAGCCAGGGAAGCCCATCGCCGTCAGGGCGTGTGAGCCGAGGCCGATGGAGTGGTGGTTTCGACCCGCCAGAATGGCCGCACGCGAGGGGGAGCAGAGCGCAGTGGTGTGGAAGTTATTGTAGCGCAGTCCATTGGCTGCCAGCTTGTCGATGTTTGGCGTCTCGGTGAGACCGCCGAAGCTGCCGAGGTGCGCAAAGCCGGTGTCATCGAGGAGGATGAGGAGGACATTGGGCTCTTTCCCGGTAAATTTGAGTTCTTCGGGCCAGTCCGCGACCGAGTCCTCAAATGCTGGGGCGATCTTCCCCTTGAATTCATGTTGGGCGCTCGAGAGCGTCGGCATCAATAGCATGCCCGCGTATGCGAGAAGGCGAATCTTGGAGTTGGTCACTGTGGTTTTCATGGTTCTGGTTCTGGTTCGAGATTGTTTCAGTTTGCCCTTAGTGAGCGGTATCGTGGTGCACCTCTTCCGAGGTGCCGGGAGACAGGTTTTCCAGCGCCTCCAGGGAGAGGTTCAGATCGTGCAAGGTATTCAGAACCCCCATCAGGGCACTCTGATCCACCAACTCGCCTTCCAACACGGTGGTGGTCTTGACGCCGAACTGGCCGCTGATTGTGATGGCCAGCCCCCCGAGGCGATCGGACCAACTCGGATCGAGAGATCCTCCGACCCGGATTCGGTAAGCCCCCCGCGGGCTGCCAGATGCTTTGGTATTGGACATGATCGTGATCATTGAGAGGTTCGCTGCGAGGGGCTCTCGCAGTATGACGGGAACATTGATAGCCTGCCGCGCCTCTCCACGCGTCCCCCGGAACGGGTAATAATGGGGGTACTCCCATTGGGATTGGGGAGGCCTCCTGCGGCTGCGCATACGCGTCAGGCTAAGCGCCTCGCCACCGGCCTTGCGCCGGGGGAAGGACCGATCATCTACCAGAACGGCGTTTTCTCAGCGTCGCCACAACTCAGCTTGCCGGAGTTGGATTTCCCGGCCGAATTTGTCCAGCCAGATTTCCGTGCAAAGAACAGGGCAATCGCCAATCCGAAACTAGAGGATCTTCAGCGCTGTCGCCCGATCGACAGCGGCCCGACGGTTTCCCACACCGAGCTTTTGATAGATGTGCCTCAGGTGGGCCTTCACCGTCTGCGGCGAAATCGAAAGGCGGTCCGCGATTTCCTTGTCGTAAAGACGCTCTCCGATGAGATCAAGGACATCAAGCTCTCGGTTGGTGAGCGGTTCGATCAAGGACTGTTTGGGTGCGCTTTTCGTTTGCGGCAAGCTCGCCGATGAGGCGTTTTGGCGCTCGATCAATCGATTCCGAAGTTCCGTGCGGAACGGGGAGCGGTTGCTCCCGGCGGCATCCATCAGCTCCACCACCAGCTCCCCGGCTTCCAGGAACGGCCGGATCCACCAGCCGGGCTCGGCAAGCTGCAAGGCCTCTTCGAGGGTTTCTTTCGCCTTTCCGGACTCCCCCATAAGTTCAAGGGCCCAGGCCTGTAAAACCAAAACCTCAATGAGTTGAAAGGTGTTGTGGAGATCCTCCAGCCCCTTGCCGAGATCTGCGAGCATCTTTGCGACCGAAGCGACATCGTCCGTCGCTCCTTTCGCCAGCAACACCCGGCAGTGCGTGAGACAGGGCACCTCCACGAAGTAAATCATGGCCGCGGCATCAGGGGATCCCCAAGTCGGAGGAAGGAGGCGAACCGCCGTGCCCAAATCGCCGCGCCACAGGGCGACCCGCGCCCGGCAGGAGTCGGCGATTGCGAGGCTCACAGCTTCTCCGCCCTCCCGCGCGAATTCCTGGAGCAAGCCGAGCGCATCGTCGGCCTCGCCCTGACGTCCCATCGCTTCGCAGATGAGGGCCAGGCCCGCCAGCCCGGACAAAGCGGCCTGGCGATAGAACATGTGCCGCTTCTCGGTGGCTTCCCTAAAATGGGAGCGCGCCGATTCAAATTTGCCACTCTGAAAACAGGAGACCCCGTGGAAGAAGCTTGCCCAGAGGACGGTGTTCGGCAGCGCGTTGCTCTCCGCCACGTCCCTGAGACGCATAGTGGCCTGCTGCGCCGCCGCGGTCTGACACGCCAGCAGGCGAATGACGCAGATCGCCGCGATCCGCCGCGTGACCATCAGCGGGTGGGACTCCGACTCGTCCCGAATGTTCCTCTCCAGCTCTTCGACCGCCTGCTCGCCCTGGCCGCTCATTTGATGTCCCACACCCCAATAGATCTCCAGTTCGGCCCGGGCGAAGACGAACTCGGGAGGAAGCTGTCGCTGCGCTTTCCCGACAAACTCGAGGACGCCCTCCGCGTCCCCCTGCCAGAACCGGAGCATCGCTTTGTGGACATTGATTTGTCCCCTCAATCCCTCGCTCTCACCCTCGTCCACTTCGGTGAGACACGACTCGGCTTGCTCGACCAAGGCCGCAATCTCGGGCAGGCGGAGTTGGTTGTAACGGATCCATGCTTGCGCGAGGAGGATCGCGGGCCGCCCCTCCTTCACTTCGTTCGGAATCCTTCGCAGCCAGTTCCTGACCACGAACCAGTGGTCGGCATTAAACTCGGCGGTGACGTGCTTCTCCACCACCTCCGCGGCCCGCTCCGGATCTCCAGCCTTCAAAGCGTGATCGATGGCTTCCCCGATCGAACCGAGCCCCTCGAACCAGCGGCTGGCCCGGGCGTGGAGGGCCGCCACCCCATCCACCCCGACTTCCCGCTCGAGTTGGCTCCGCAGCAAGTCCTGGAAGAGATGGTGGTAGCGAAACCATTTGCCCTCGGCATCGAGCGGCACGGTAAAGATCCCGGTCTCGGTCAAGTTCTGCATCATCCCGTCTCCGGCCAGCGGACAATCTTCGCAGCTCTCGCAAACCCCCTCGCAAAACGATCCCGAGAAGCGATCCACCACCGAAGTCTTCAGGATGCACTCCCGCAATTCGGGAGGCTGCCGGGCGAGGACTTCCGAAAGCAGGTAGTCGCGGATGTCCGGGATGGTCCCCTCGAGCCTCAAGAGAAACTCCTCGGCATCAGACCGGTTCCGCACCGCCAAGGCCACCAGCTGCAGACCCGCCACCCAGCCTTCGCTGAGCTCCATCAAGCGGTTCATTGCCGCGTCGGAGAGGGGCTTCCCGAGCAGATTTTCCATTAAGGCCCCGGCCTCCCCTCTGGAGAATTTCAGATCGCCAAAGCGGATTTCGGCCAGGCGGTTATTGGCCCGTAGCGAGGCGAGCGGCAGGGGCGGATCGCGGCGGGTCACGATCACCAGGTGGGCATCTGCAGCCGGATACTTTAATAGCTCGCCGATGAGATCGTGAACGGCTGTCCCCTCGATGAGATGATAATCATCAAGGACCAGTGTGAACGACGCCTCGATGGAGTCCAATTCATTGGCGAGTTGGCCGGCGAGGGCCTTGGCTGGAGGGAGTTCCGGTGCGGCCAAGGCAGATTTCGTCAGCGCACAGCCTCCCGGAAAGACCGTTTCGACGGCCGTCACCACATATCTGAGAAATACCGAGGGATCACTGTCGCCGGAATCGAGGGAGAGCCAGGCCACCGGTCGGTCGGACTTTTCCAGCCACTCGGCAACCAAGGTGCTCTTCCCATATCCGGCGGGAGCCGAAACCATGACCAGCGGCAGGTCTCCACTCTCTTCAAGTTGATCGAGGAGCCGCTGGCGCGGCAGGAAATGAGACGGAAGGTGGGGGCGGTGAAGCTTGGTGACGAGCAGAGGCATCGCATTGCCCAGCCCCCCAACTGCGATGTCTGCTGATTGGGACTTTTTCCCAATCTTCATGTGTTTTTCCATCTTTCCCATCAAACTTCAAGCAAAGTAAACACCGATCACGTCATGGGATACAACAGGCAAAGTGCCAGACGATAAATCCCCTCCCCTCCACTAGCCACACTTCTGTCGGTCTAACCGGACTTCCGGTGAATTTGTCTCGCCTTCGATCCAGGTCTTTTTGACGGGCGGCATGACGTTTCGGGATTTCGTGCGTGCACTTCGGCTTCATCTCGATTCCGACGCGGCAGGTAGTAATCCAATAACTCCGTGATGTCGCGGTATCTCAGCAGCGGCGTGCTTTTGTGGGGGCGAGCCTTGGTCTCATCCATGAAGAGCGTGGCCAGACACACGAGGACCATGTGGTGATACGGGCTCAATTTTTATCTTTGTCGAGTTTGAGGCGGCAACATCTGCATGGTGGAACCTATAATAAGGCGATTTGGGGGCGACTTCAAACGGAACACTTGGAACTTCGAACTCCGCCGAAGGCGGAATCTTGATCAAGAATTGAAGAGATTCATCAATTCATCTTCTTCCAATCCGGGGACGAGGGCGGCTTCGCCGTCGAGGACACTTGCCATCATTTTCTTTTTCTCCTCCTGGAGTGCGAGAATTTTTTCTTCGACGGTTCCCCGGGTGATCAGCTTGTAGCTGGTGACGACATTCTTCTGGCCGATGCGGTGGGCCCGGTCGGTGGCCTGGGCTTCGACGGCGGGGTTCCACCAGGGATCGAGGTGGATCACGGTATCGGCGGCGGTGAGGTTGAGACCGACGCCGCCAGCTTTGAGGGAGATGAGGAAGACGGGTGCCTTCCCCTCTTGAAAACGCTCGACGACCTCAGCACGTTTTTTGGTGGAGCCATCAAGATAGCAATAGTCCCATTGATTCCCAAGGAGGATGGGAACGACGCCCTGGAGGAGCTGAACGAATTGGCTAAAAATCAGGACGCGGTGACCTCCCGCGACAGCTTCGGTAAGAAGCTCTTCCAGTTCATCGAGTTTCACCCCGGCGTCTTTATCGGCGACTTTGAGCCCCGGGAGGAGGCGGAGATCGCAACACGCCTGTCGGAGTCTGAGCAAGGCCGTGAGAGCGACCATGCGCTTGCGGCCATCATCGGCCGCCTCGACTTGCGCGCGACTTTCTTGAAGGAGCTGGCGATAGATCGTGGCTTGTTTTGGGGCGAGGTCACAGTAGCGGACCTGCTCAATACGATCGGGCAGGTCTTTGGCGACCTCGGATTTGAGGCGGCGTAAGACGACCGGTTTGAGGCGCCGGGCGAGACGTCGGGCCAAGGCGGGATCGCCACCACTCCGAAGTGGTTTTTCAAAGCGTTCGATGAAGGCTTTTCGTGGCCCCAGATAACCGGGAAGCGCGAATTGCATGATGGACCAGAGATCCAAAAGAGAGTTCTCGACCGGAGTTCCGGAGAGCGCGAAGCGATGAGTCACCTTAAGGCGATGTGCCGCAATTGAGATTTGCGCTTCGGGATTTTTGATTTGCTGGGCTTCATCAAGGACCGCGACATCGAACTCACGATCGTGGAATTTTTCAGCATCGATGCGCAGAATGGCGTAGCTTGTGATGACAATGTCGGCTTCGGGAATATCGCCACGCTTGGGGCCGACGTGGATCGCGACAGACAGGCCGGGCACCCATTTTTTGGCTTCGGCGGCCCAGTTAAAAATGAGCGACGAGGGGCAAACGACCAAGGCTTGCCCGCCTCGTTTCTCGATCAAGGTGAGGGTCTGGAGAGTCTTACCGAGGCCCATGTCGTCGGCGAGGATTCCGCCCATGCCAAGTTCGATGAGGCGGTACATCCAGCGCACTCCGGTCGCCTGGTAGGGCCTTAAGATATCGGGGAGATCGAGTTGCACCTCGGCATCCTCCTCAACGGCCATCCCGAAGTCGCGGGCGCTGGTTTTCAGGAAGGCCGCTTGAGCGGCGCTCACTTCGAAAACGCCCGGTGAACTTTGGCTGGCCTCTGAATCGGTGAGGGTCTCATTGACCTCCTCGATAAAGTCGGAATCGATGACGGCGATCTTACCGCGCCCGAAGGCGTGCTCGGAACTTCCCATACGAAGCATGCGCTGGACCTCGTCGGAATTAAGTTCCTGACCTCCGGCCTGGAAGCGGGTTTCCACCGCAAACCAATCGCGGCCGGTCTCCTTCCATTCCCAGTCGGGGCGGACCGCTACGACCTGTCCCGCGGCGGCCTGATAACGCTCCCCTTTCTCAACCCGCCACGTGGATGGCAGCTCGGAGAAAGCGTGGAATTTCAGAATTTCCTCCCGATCACGCAGAGCCATTCGTCCCCCTTTGGCCGGGCCCTCGAACCCCCAGGAATGGAAAAAAGCGACGACGGCCTGCTCCTTTGAGACACTGGTCAGGAGATTTCCAACCACTTGAGGTTCCCCATTTTCACACGAGGCCTTCTTGCCATCGTATCGGAATTCCAGGCGGGCTTCGAGATGACGAAGCGAACCTTCAAGGATGACGGTCACCTCGGGAGTCCCCTCCTCCGGCAACGAATCCCAAAGAGTATCGGGCACGTCAAACCACTGCTCCAACTGTCCGAGAATGTAACGGGCATTGGCCGCGCTGACCCGCATGCCAGGCCCGAGGACCGAAGAATATTTGGAAGGTAAACCGGGGGCGATCGGATAGAACTCAGTCTCATCCAATTGCCAGGCGCCGAGATTTCCGGCCGTGGCCACGACACGTTCGCCTTTCAGTCGAAGTGATCTCCGGACAGGCCGGGTGGTGATGACCGCCGCTTCCTTTTTCCCAAATCGGATCCGCGGGTGCCCGGCCATTCCTTCGAGGAGTTGCGTGAACTGTTCGCGAGGGAAATTGACGATTCCCGGTGGTTCTCCGGGAAAGATCTCACGGAGAACCCGCCACAATTCCTCGTCGTGTGAATCGACCTGGTAGTCACCATCCGGGAGGGCAGTCAAAAGCAACTCCTCGCCATCGATCAATACCCCAAACCCCGTCATGAGCTGGCCCCTTTCCCAGGAAGGTTCCACCTTCAAGGGCAACATAACCTGCAAAAAAAGTGGCTTACCGGTTTCCGACAAAGTGGGCCATTTGTCCTCGAGTGGAGCCGCGGCCGGTTCGGCAACCTTCAGTAAGGGATCGATGACCTCCAACCCGATGGCCATCACGTGAGCGCAGACCCTCCCATCCTGACGAACCAGGAGACAGGTACAGTGATTCTCCATGTGGGTGCGGGAGATGATCTCCATGCTCACCCGCTTGATCTTACCGCTGACACGGGTCACCCCGGCGAGGACGCCATCTTTATACTCGGCGGATTTCACCCCACCATCCCGATGGATGGCGCGCGCCTTTTTCATCTCGACGTGCCCCCCCGCATCCATGAGGAGGTCGCGCGATAATTCGAGATGGCTCATAAAATATGATTCCTCAAATCAGTCGAGGTGAAGATGAGTCGGGACGGCGACCACTTTCATGCCAGCGGCACGGGCCGCGATGATTCCGGCACGAGCATCTTCAAAGACGACACAGTCCTTGGGATCCACGCCAAGACGTGAGGCTGCTTCCAAAAAAATATCAGGAGCCGGTTTACCGTTCTCAACATCATTGGCGGTCACGACTTCTTCAAACCAATCGGAGATCCCAAGTTGTTGCAGGGTCTTCTCGACGACGATACGACCTCCCCCGCTGGCCACCGCCATGGGGACTTTGCCACGGTGCTCCTCGGCGATCTTAGCAACTTCCGGAATGAGTTCGATCAAATCGAGATTCTTGAGGTAGGCCTTCTTCTTGGCGTAGGCGACCTCATCGGGATCAAGACCGAGGTCCTGCTCGCCGTTAAGGATCTCGACGATGTCACGGGTGGGACGACCGCCCATGGCATAGAAAACATCCTCGGGAAAGACGCCATGATGACCCTGCTTTTTCAACGCCTTGCACCACGCCTTGAAGTGCGCGGGCATGGAGTCAACCAGAGTGCCGTCGAGATCGAAGATCAAAGCCTTGTAGTCAGACGTGGGGATTTTAAACTCTAATTTATTCATGGAGGGGAGGGCGGGATGAAGGAAAGAAAGCCACCTGACAAGGAGCAATCTTGCAGACGACAAAAGTGATATCGAAGCGAACGTTTTTTACAAGATGACCGTTTGATCTTGATAGATTCCCGGCGAGACCACTTTTGTTTCACCGGAAGCATTTATGACACTGACTTTCCCCTTGATAACGACTCCTTCAGCGAAGGTCACGAGACCTGAAACGCTCAACTCATCCGCCTCGGTCAAGGACGGCTGGCCCAGTCCCTCAAGCGCATCGACGAGTTTGTATTCCGGGGAAAACTTTACCACCGGGGGCTTTCCTCCGCGTGATGCCACCAATTGCACCCGGCCATCATCGCCCACTTCATAGGCATCGGAACGGAGGGCGAAAAGATCGCTCGTGCCCTTGACCGGAGCAAAGCGCGAGCGCGGGACATTAACCGCAGCCGAGCCCACAAAACACTCGATGGCAGATCCCATTGCTTGTTCGAGTTGGTAGACCGGAGTGGTCGAGGAATCACGTGGATCGACGGTTTTACCATTCCGGATCACCGGGAGTTCGAGAACTCCGCCAGTCTCAGCCATCACCTCTTTGAGCTTTTCAAGGTTCACCCAAATATTGTTGGTATTGAAGAACTGGTGACGGTTGATGTCCTGGAAGGCTTCGAGATCCGAGTCAGGGCACTGAGCCACTTCACGGAGAAGGAGTCGATCGTCTTCCTTACGCGTCGCGAGATGACCGCCTTTCTTATCCGCTTCGGTCCGACGGGTGACCTCCATCAGGAATGGCGCCTCTCCATGGGCAAAATAGGAAAGAAGAGTCGGGTCAAGCACGGCCCCGAGGTTATCACTATTTGAGATGAAGGCATACTTTACACCATCGGCCAAAAGCCGGTCGAGCCAGCCACTCCCCTCAAGCGTCGGGTAAACGTCGGCATGACCTGGCGGACACCATTCAAGGTCCGGATTGGCGGGATGGCTCACGGGCTCCAGGGTCTCTTGAACCAACTTCGGGGCCCAGTTTTGCAGGAGCTCGAGGTCGGCAGGGTCACCCAGCGCGGGAACAGATTTACGAAGATAATCCTGAGTATCATCGCTGCTGGCATTGCTGTTCATCAACAGGAAACGGACATCCCCGCTTGTTGACGCTCTCAGCGAGAGAATCTGCCGGGCCATGAGGTCGAGGAAGGCGACACCAGGTCTGACTTCGAGAAGGCTCTTCACCTTCTCCAGTCCCATGCTTGTTCCAAGTCCCCCGTTCAGCTTAATTACAACGGTCCTGGCCAAGAGATCGGCATCAAACTCGGCGACGGCCTTGAGCGAGTCATAATCAGCCACGGATTGAGCCGGGGTGATCTCCTCCTCGGAAACCTCGCCCTTACTTCCGCTGGCGATTAATCTGTAAGCACGAAGAAAGGCGAGAGTTGCGGAGTTCATGACTCCCTTGTCTTCCATTTTCTGGCGAATTCGTTCTGCAGTTTCAGTCATAAGGGTTATTTCGAGTGCGATCCGGGAAATCCATAACATCGTAAAAACAACAAGCGAAACAAATTTGGCACATTAAATGCTAATGGTTCTTTACTCTTAGAAAGAAACGGGTATCGGTGTCCTCAGAAATGGCCGGCGCTTCACTCAATCAGTCGCTCTCGCAGCAGCAGACCCTTGCGCCGCAAATGCGCCAGAGCCTTGAGATTCTGCAGGCGAACACCCTGGAACTGGGCCAACTCCTCAGTCAGGCGATGGAGATTAATCCGGTCTTGGAGGACGTCACCGAGCACGAGTCACTCGATGAGATCACCGACGCCGAGAAGGAGGATTCCGACAACTACGATGATTGGCAGGAGACTTACGACGACGATGCGCGGGAACTCGCGATCATGGAGCGCCGAAATCAGGGAATGAGCCAAGACACGGCTGAAGCTCGGGAACATTTCTATAATTCCATCGTCGCTCCGCTCACCCTACAGGAACACCTCACCGAGCAAGTCCGCGAAGGCGGGCTCAACGAAAGGGCGCAAACGGATGCCGTCATTATCATCGGAAACCTCACCGATCACGGCTATCTCGATGCTCCACTCGAAGAACTCGCGGCACGGCTTCAAATCCCGCTGGCCCGCCTGGAAGATGCCTTGGCGACCATCCAGAGCTTCGACCCTCCGGGAGTTGGTGCTGCCGACCTGAGGGAATGCCTCCTTCTGCAATTGGACTTCCTCGGCCTTGGTGCCGGGCTCGAAGCTGAAATCGTCGACGAACACCTCGACGAGGTGGCTCGAAATCACTTCCCACAACTCGCGAAGAAACTCCACCTGCCTCTCGACACGATCATCGAGGCTGTGGATCACATTCGAACTCTGGATCCGTCCCCGGGTTCACGTTTTCAAAACAACGGAAATCCCTATGTCCAACCGGACGTTGTCATCAAGGAAGCAGGACACGGCGAATGGATCGCCTCTCTGACAGGCAGCTACCTCCCCCGTCTTCGCATCAACGACGAATACAAGGACCTCCTGTCCGACTCCACCGACGATCGCAAGACCCGCAACTACCTCCGAAACCAAATCCGCGATGGGCGCGTCTTAATCCGGGCGATTGATCAACGGCAGGAAACAATCCTCGCGATCGCCCGCGAAATCGTCGACCGACAAGAGCCCTTTCTCGCAAAAGGCAGCCGTCACCTCAAACCGATGACGATGAACGACATCGCGGAGGTCATTGGAGTCCACCCGACCACAGTCTCGCGAGCGGTCGCTGGAAAGTACATCGATACACCACACGGCCTCATGGAGATGCGCAAATTCTTTGCCACCGGCTACCACACCTCGGACGGTAAGGATGTCTCCAACGAGGGTGTCCGCGAAGCCTTGCAGGATCTGATAGACAGCGAGGATAGCTCCAAGCCACTCTCGGACTCAAAGCTCGAGAAGCTCCTCACTGAACAAGGAATCAAAGTGGCGCGCCGCACAGTCGCAAAATATCGCGAGCAGCTCAGCATTCTTCCGTCACACTTGCGCAAGAAATACTAGCGGACCGGTCTGACAACGCTACCTTCGGCGCATGACGAGCGACGACCTCAGCAAAGCCCTTTCCCAAGTCAAGTATCCCGGCTTCTCACGGGACATTATTTCCTTCGGCCTCGTGAAGGCCTCGGAAGTCAAAGATGGCGTAGCCCATGTGCAGCTGCAGATCCAAACGAAAGATCCCAAGATCCCGCAACAGATCTTCCAGGATTGCCATGCCATCCTCGACCCCCTTTTGGGAAATCCCGGTAAAGTCCGAATCGAGATTGATGTGCAAAATCCGGCCTCATCTGGAGAAGCCTCGACAGGGTCCACTTCACTCCCCGGCGTCAAACGCATCATTGCGGTGGGTTCCGGAAAAGGCGGAGTGGGTAAATCCACCGTCTCGAGCAACCTTGCAATCGCTCTTTCCCAACAAGGACTCAAAGTCGGCCTCCTTGATTGCGATCTTTACGGCCCCTCGATACCGCTGATGCTGGGCGTTCCAAACCACCAACCACAGGCAGATGACCAGGACCGAATCATCCCGATCGAAGCTCACGGACTCAAATTGATGTCGATGGGATTTCTTCTCAGCGACAATTCCCCGGTGATCGTGCGCGGCCCGCTTGCCAACCGTTACACCCAGCAATTTCTGCAACAAGTGGCCTGGGGTGAACTTGATGTCCTCGTGATCGATCTCCCGCCCGGCACCGGTGACATTCAGCTCACTTTGGTGCAGACTGTCTCTCTCGATGGCGCCGTCATTGTCACCACGCCCCAGGAGGTTGCCATGATCGATGCCCGCAAGGCCGTCTCGATGTTTGCCAAGGTCAACGTGCCCATTCTGGGCCTGATCGAAAACATGTCGTACTTCGAGTGCGATCACGGAGAGCGTTACCACCTCTTCGGCCAGGGTGGTGCTGAACGCGAGTGTGAGCGGATCAAAGTCCCCCTCCTCGGAAAGATTCCACTCGAGCCCATCATCGGCAAACGATGCGATGGTGGCGAGCCGACGGCCCTTCTCAGCCCCTCTGAATCAAAAGCTTCCGCGGCATTCCACAATGCGGCCAAGGCTCTCCTCGATCACGTTTCGGCATGATTTTGCATTGACAAAACATCAGCCGAAGTGGTTTGTAGTCATAATCGTATGAATATGACTCACGGTTTTCTACCTTTCGCGGGATTCGTTTTAATGAACACCCAACCACTGGTGAAAGGCGAAACCGTTGTAGACGATGACTTCGACGACGAGACCGTGACCGGATGGGAGAGTCTGGGCAACTCCCTCGGAGCGACTCATAACATCACCGAAACGGGGACGACCCTGACCTCGGAGGTGGTCGCCACGCAGGGCAACCTCAATACCAACCGGGGAATTGTCAGCACGGCCTCGTTCAATCCAGTCGCCGACCCAACAGGGTTTTCGATGACGTTCGTGGTCGAACGCCAGGGCGATCTCATTCCTGGTGCGAACGGGATGTTCCTGGGACTCACTTCGAGCAATTCAATCTTTTTTCGGACAACTGGCGTCTCAAGTTTTGGGCTGGTCTTTTACGGGCAACCGGCCCGGACCCAGAGTCAGGGCGGCGTGAGCCTGGTCACAAATGACATCGGAGCAGGCGGACCGGCCACCGAAGGGCTCATCCTCGATGCCAATCCCGACAGCATCGAGCTCTCATCGTTTCAAGATGGTTTCACCGCAAGCATCGATGCGGGCGACTCCGGTTGGTCCTTTACGATCAGCGATATTAGCGATCTCGAGGGAAATCCGACCACCATGACAAAAAGCGGGACTTGGGAAGCTGCGGGGACCGACTATGCAACGGTGTTTGGCGAAGCTCCCTCCTGGTTTGTTTTAGCCTCCAACCAGGGAGACCCTTCAAACGATACCCACACTGTCGTCTACGAGAAAATCAGCCTAACCACAGGATTGGCAGGGAGCACTCCACTCCAGATCTCTTCAATCACTCCAAGCCTGACAGGAGACGAGCCTTCCGTTACGCTTCGCTGGAACTCAGTCCCGGGCACGGAATATGCGATCGACTACTCGACCGATCTTGATGAGGATAACTGGGTTGAAGTGACCGACAGCTTCCGGGCCACTGACGAGCAAAGCGAATTTGTCCATAGTCTCCTCCCTGACTTTCCAGATCTTCTGGCCACTCCGAATGTGTTCTACCGCATTCGCAGCCTTCAATAGTTCTCTCCAACCAAACCGATAACCAGCCCATCATATGAAGACGATATTTTTAAGCGGTTCTCTAATCGCTCTCGCGACACCAGCAGCACTTTCAACAATCATTATCAACGATGATTTCGATGACAACACCGTGACCGGATGGGAAAGCCTCGGCAACTCACTGGGAGCAGATCACACGATCAGCGAGAGTGGAAGTATCCTCACTTCCGAGGTCGTCGCAAACCAAGGGAATTTGAATACCCACCGCGGTGTTGTAAGCACCACGAGCTTCGACCCTGCTTCCGAGCCTGGCTTCTCGATGTCCTTCGTCGTCAGCAGCCAGGGTGCTCCAGCTCCAGGCGCGAACGGTATGTTTTTAGGGATCACCTCCAGCTCCTCAACTTTTTTCAGAACAAGCGGTGTCTCAAGCTTCGGCCTCACCCTTTTCGGTCATGTGACCCGAACCCAGAGCAATGGCGGCGTGAGTCTGGTCACCAATGATATTGGAGCCGGAGGATCTGCAAACGAAGGACTGATTCTTGGAGCCAATCCCACCGCGGTTCAGCTTGCCTCGTTGCAAGATGGATTCACGGCAGTTCTTGGTGCCGATCCAAGCGGATGGTCGTATTCACTCACCGGAATTAGCGACACCGGCGGAGCTCCAACGACAATCAGTGAATCAGGAACCTGGGCCGATGCCGGTTCCGACTACGCTTCGGTCTTTGGTCTTTGGTGGTGCAACCACATGGCATGCACTTGCCAGTAATCAAGGTGACCCTTCGAATAACACCCACACCCTCGGTTTGGACCAAATTTCGATCACCACGATTCCCGAGCCATCCTCCGCATTATTTGGCTTCTTGAGCGTGGCATTTTTCATGCGCCGCCGTTCCCGATAGTGGCGCTTGCGCTAAAAAGCGGGCGATTCCTTTATGCTCAAGATTCAAAATCTCGCAACTCTTCTCACAGTAGCTCTCGCGACACACTCTCCTGCCCAGGTCATTCTGGACGACCACTTTGACGACAACCTTGTCACCGGATGGCAGAGCTTGGGCAATGCCCTCGGAGCCACTCATTCGATCACCGAAAGCGGAAGCCTCCTCACTTCCAACGTCGTTGCGAACCAAGGAAATCTCAATACGCATCGCGGTATCGTCAGCACGACGACCTTCGATCCTGTCACAGCAGGATCTGCTGGAATTTCAATGACCTTTGTCGTCTCCAGCCAGGGAGCTCTGGCACCCGGCGCAAACGGAATGTTTCTCGGCCTCACCAGCAGCGACTCAGTCTTTTTTCGAACCACCGGGACCACAAGCTTCGGTCTGACCTTCTTCGGACACGTCACGCGGACCCGGAGCAATAACGGTGTCAGCCTCGTCACAAACGACCTCGGAAACGGCGGTTCGGCGGTTGAAGGGCTCATTCTCGATGCCAATCCAAACTCCATTCAACTCGAATCCTTTCAGGACGGGTTCACTGCGACGATCAACCTGGATCCTGCAGGCTGGTCCTACACCATTTCTGATGTCAACGATTCGACCGGCACCCCAAGCACTGTCTCTTATACACATCTCCGAGCCCACGAGACCGAGGCTGATCTCG
>CAJXVQ010000018.1 GCA_913060685.1 uncultured Verrucomicrobiales bacterium | reverse complement strand
GTAGATCGTCGGCAGCGTCAGATGTGTATAAGAGACAGGATTTGAGAAGGTGGATGGGGGTGCTGGGGACGTGGTTTCCCTGTTGGTCGGAGGCGAAAACGGTGTCGTCCCGGCGGAGTCCGACGTAGGGGAGTCGGAGGCCATCGGCGAGAATTTCTACCGAATTGCCATCGGGGGAGATCTTCAGAATCGAGCCACGATGGGTGGAGAGTTCGTTGTCCTTTTTGGCCTTGTTTTTGTTAATGCCACCTTTGGCGAGGTAGAAGGATCCGTCTTTGCCGATGGCGAGGGAGGTGGCGTAGTCGCGGGTTTGGAGAGTTTGATGGAAGGCGTTGGAGGCATTGCGGTAAACGTCGATATGGCCGTCGGAGTTGGTGTCGATGAGCTCGGTGATTTGGTCGCGACCGAGGGTGAAGATACGGTCATCGGAAGTGACCTCGATGGAGATGGTTTCGAAAAGCCCGGAGGCGGCGCGGGTCCAGCGTGAGGTCGAGGCCTCGGGAGTTTCGATGCGCCAGACGTCGCCATCGAGGGTGCAGAGGAGGCCGGTGCCATCGGAGAGGAAGGCGAGATCAGTGGGGCGGATGAAGCGGGATGAATGGGCGAGGGTGAGGGAGCGGATTTGATAGGGACCCTGGGTGGTCGCGGGAGGATTGGTGCAGGTATGGCCACCGGGGAAGGCGGGAATGGCAGCTTGTTTTTTGGGGAAAGGGACCAAAGCGGCCGACTGTGTTCCTATCGCAATCACCCGGGGGGTGTTGGAGGGTTTGAGCTGGAGGAGATGATTCCTGATGGCAGCTCCTTCACCGGCGAGGTGTTGGAATTTTTTCCCGACGCGAAAGTGGATGGGCTTTTGGTGGGGAGAGACCTGGAGGATCCTGCAGATGTTTTCAGTGCCATCGCGCAGGAGAAATTCTTCGATGATTGTGCTGCCGATGCGATAGCGAAAAACGGGAGTTCTGCCCCGCAGCTCGAGTCCAAGCCAACGACCTTGGTCGATTGGAAAGGGGCCGACTTTTCCTTTGCGACCCGCGCGGAGAGCGGGGCGGGAGTCGGGAAGAGGCCGTGAGCCGGGGCCTGCTCCAGGAGATTCGGGAGTGGATAAAATGAGATCACCCCGGAGGCGGGGAGGTGACTTGGCCTTGGTCTTGGCGTGGGGGTAGGAGACCGCGGCCATGGAGTCATAGGTGAGGGGTGGTTCACCGTCCGGCGCATACCAAATCGCGGCCCACCGGAGGAGGTCGGTATCGAAACAGGCCCAGCGGTGACCTCCGAGAGGAATGAGAACTCCGCGACGAACGAGATTGGAAGGCTTGTCTGGATTGATGATGAGGGCCGAATTCAGAAAAGGGGCCTCTGATTCCAGAAATGGGCCGATGGCAGGTCCGGCGTGCAATTTTAGAGTGACAAGCAGAAAGAGAATTAAGCAGGGAAAGGCGACCTTCATCGGGAAGTGAGAGTAGGCTTGAGGGCCGGGGTAGCAAGTCCGTGAAGATGGTGATTTGCGGATCTCCGATAGATGTGCCAGCCTACGCGCATGAGCGATCAAGCTAATCAAGAAATTACCCTCGAAGCCGGAACCCACTGGATGTGCACTTGCGGGAAATCTGCCAACTATCCTCTTTGCGATGGAGCGCACAAAGGCTCGGGCAAGGGGCCGGAGAAGTTGGTTTTGGAGGAAGCGACCTCGATTCCGGTAAAGCGGCCGCCGGCTGATGAGTGATTGAAACGAGGAGAGAAAAGAGGTAAGGTGCTAGCATGAGCACCGGTGCGATGAAATACCCCGATCCGATTTCGGTGGAGGAGTACCTTGAGGGCGAGAAGGTTTCAGAAATCCGACACGAGTATGTTGGTGGACAAGTCTACGCCATGGCGGGGGCGAGTAAAAATCATGAGAGGGTGAGTGGAGGATTGTTCGCCAACCTGTTCGGGCACCTCCGGGGTGGGCCTTTCGAGGTTTACAAATCAGACATGAAGGTCTTTGTGAATGTGCTTCGCAATGAGGCCTTTTACTATCCGGACATCGTAGTGGGGTGTGATCCGGAGGATAATGAGACGCATTTTTTGAACCGGCCGAAGCTGATTATCGAGGTGCTTTCGGAGGATGAAAAGCGGGACCGGGTGGAGAAGTTTTTGATCTGCCAGGCCATCGAGTCGTTGGAGGAGTATGTGATTGTGAGCCAGAATCCAAAGCGGCCGGAGATTTCGATTTTCCGGAAGTCGGAAGGGTGGCTGCCGGGGCATGTGCATCACGAGGGGGGATTTACGCTGGCTTCGATTGGTTATACGGGGCGGGTGGAGGATTTGTATTTGTAGCGCGACTCTGTTTGTTGGTTGCGACAGGTTGGCTTGGGAGGACAATAATTCCTTCCTGCCCGGGGTTGCCTTTTCTCGACGGGCTTCACGATGGAAATACGCCCAAGATCACTATCTCCAAGCTCGTCAAAGAGCTCTCACTTTCCATTTTCCTTATTGAGTGAGGAGGTCGTTTATTCCCGCTAACATTTCGTCAGAAGATTGGGGGTTCTCCCTTGCTACCGCAATTTTGATTTTTGGATTCGCCAAACCATTCAGTGGTGCCGGCGGGCAAGTGCTTTTTCCTCAGGAATGAGACGGTTGATTGGGAGCAACATTGGATTTTTTTCGATTCTCGACAAAGAACCCATTCCTGTCCTGTATTAATACCAGTTATGAATCGACGTGAATCACTTACGGCTCTCTCCGGAGGAGCCGCCACCGCCGCTCTATTTTCCGCCATGGGAGCTCAAGTCCAAGCTGCTGATGAGGAGGCCGCTGCGGCGGGTGCCAAGTTCAAGCACTCGGTGTGCCACTGGTGCTTTGGGAGTATCCCCCTCGAGAAATTTTGTGGTGAGGTGAAGAAGATCGGAATTGAATCGATCGAGATCCTTTTCCCGGACCAGTGGGCCACCGTGGCCAAGCACGGTTTGACCTGCGCAATGGGCCGCCCCCGTCCCATCAAGGGAGTTGGTGGCATCGGGACTTCTTTTGAGAAAAAGGAGAATCACGATACTCTCGTGAAAATCTACGAGGAGGCCATTCCTCTCGCCGCGAAGGCTGGCAACGTCCCCCAGATCATCGCATTTTCGGGAAATCGTAATGGTCTCAGCGATGAGGAAGGCCTGAAGAATTGCGCCGAGGGCGTGAAGCGTATCATGCCGATTGCCGAGAAGCACAACATTACCATTTCAATGGAGTTGCTGAACTCCAAGAAAGATCACAAGGATTACCTCTGCGATCGCACGCAATGGGGTGCCGATCTCGTGAAAGAAGTCGGCTCGGATCGTTTCAAGCTGCTTTATGACATCTACCACATGCAGATCATGGAGGGCGACTGCATCGCCACTTTCACCAAGCACAAGGATGCGATTTCGCACTTCCACACTGCGGGAGTTCCGGGACGTAACGAGATCGACGACACCCAGGAGCTAAACTACAAGGGGATCTGCAAGGCCTTGGCCGCGATGGGTTATGAGGGATATCTTGGTCAGGAATTCCGGCCGAAGCGCGACCCGCTTACTTCGCTGAAGGAGGCGATTGAGATTTGCACGGTCTAGGAGATTTCGCATTTTCCATTATTTTTCAAGTGATCGCTCGCGGGTTTTGGCCCGGAGCGATTATTTTTTTGGAGAGGGCGGGGTTTCCCGGAAGGTGAGAAATGCCGGATTGATCTTGTCCTGACCTTCCTGGAGAAGAAGTGGGGACTTGGGGAAAGCAGTCCCCTTTACTTTTGAGTCCGGATCAAGGTTGAGCGCAAAGTTGAGATGCGAATCATCATCGAAGGTTGATTGAAGAGTGTCGATGAGGTGGACAATGTTCTTCGCTGTGTTTTTGCCAACCACTCGGTTCATGCCCCTTTTCCGAAGAGTCCTAATCGAAGATGAGGCGCGGCTTGTTCGGATCGAGAGTCATCTTGCCGTCAATCACTCCGTCCTCTGCGTCGACCTTCTCGATGAAAGCATTGAGCTCATCTTCGGAGATCATTTCCTTGGAAACCAGGAAACGGGTCAACGCTTGAATCGCGAGCTTTTGTTGAGAGAGCTCTGCCGTGAGTCGATCAATGCGGACATTCTTTGCCCTTAGCTGCGATTCGGTCCGCCGTTGTTTACTGGCGACCTGACTGATTGATTTTTCGGCGTCGTCGATATCGAGTCTGTTTCCGATATCGCCCAGTAGTATTGTTCTCATCCATCCCATATGTCTGAGACTATGGGGGCTTCGATTTCGCGGCAGTGATAAAATGAAGCTCAGATTCTCATCGCTGACTTATTTCTCGGTGATCTCAATCTTGCGGAAGGAGATCGCCATGTCTTTGCCGGCGTGGAGCTGGAGACCGAGGGGGCCTTTTGCGATGGCGGTTTTGGATTCGTAGGTGATGCCTTCGACTCCATTGAGCCAGGTTTTGTAGGTATTTCCTTTGACCTCGATTTTGAGAACGTTCCAGTCCTTTGGCTTCACGGCGGCGATGGCTTCCTTACTTTCGGTTGGGTAGCCTTTGCCGGGAATGTAAGGTGCGGCGGTGAGATCGCGCTTGAGGGAGCCGGAGATTCCGATCTGGATCTGATCGTGGGGCTTTTTGATCATGACGCCGGAGTCGATGGTTCCTTCGCCGAGTTTGTATTCCACGACGAGGGTAAAGTCGGTGAACTCTTTTTTGGTCCAGAGAAGAGATCCCTTTTTCTTGGGGCCCGACTGGCAGTGGATGGTTCCGTCTTTCACGGTCCAGTGAGCGTGCTTGCTCTTGGAGTCGACACGCCAACCTTCGAGGTCTTTGCCATTGAAAAGTGACTCGCCGGCGAGGGCGCTGAAGGGGAGGAGCAGAACGATGAGGAATTTCATGAAGTAAACTTACGTGGTTTTAAAGAGTGGCCTTTCGTTTGCCGACAAGTCCGGTGATGAGGCCGGTTCCGAGAAGAGTCACGAGGAGGCCCGCGATCATTTGAGCGGTGACGGCTTCATCCAAAGCAAGCCATCCCCAGAAGATGCCGAAGAAGGGGATGAGAAAGGTGACGGACGTTGCGACGGTGGCCCCGGAGCGCTGAATGAGCTTGAAAAACAGGACGAAGGCCAGGGCGGTGCAGATCAAAGCGAGCGCGATGGCGCTGAGCCAACTGACGAGAGGTGGCGACTGCGAAGGAAGGCGGGTGAGGGCGAAGGGAATGAGAACCAGTCCCGCTCCGAGAAGGCTGCCCGAAGAAGCGACGAGGGGGCGGACGCCTTGGAGTTTGCTCTTCATCCAACTGGCTCCGAAACCGTAGCAGAGGCAGGAAACGATGCAGGCGACGATGGGCCAGCCGCGGCCGTCTTGGTGGAATTCGAGTTTCCCCCAAACGAGGATGAGGACGCCCAGAATGCCGAGCGCAAGGCCGAGGAATTGCGCGGCGCGGAGTCGCTCCCCCAACCAGAGAGCGGCGATGATGGCGCTGAAGATGGGGACGCTGGAATTCATGAGCGAGGTGAATCCGGCACTCAAGGTGAGGCTTGCCCACGAAAGCAGGATGAAGGAAATGGCCGAGCCAAAGACACCGCTGACGAGAAGTTGCCACCAGTGGTTTTTGAAAAGAGTGCGCGCTTCCTTTCTGAGAAAGACCGGAGTGAGTGCAAGGCCGGCGATGGTCATGCGAAAGGCGACGAGGGGAACGGGGCCAAAATCAGGTGCCGAAACCCGCATGAAGAGAAAGGAGGCTCCCCAGATCGCGGCGAGTGAAAGGAGAATCAAGATGTCGGCCAGTCGCACGGGGCCGAAGGTGTGGTGCCGGTTTTGAAAGTCAAGTGGCTCCTTATTTGGGAAGATGCTTTTGGCAGAACTCCAGTTGGAGCTGGACCCAGTTTTGATCGTCGGGGACTTTGGGAATCTTGTTTCGGCCGCCACTGTAGAGGTCGCACGGGATACCGAGCTTCTTGGCCTTGTCTCGTATCAAGATGGCTTGCTCCGGTGGGTGGATTCGGTCGGTGGGCTTGGCGTTGGTGTAGAGGAAGAGGGGAGCCTCACCTTTGTCCATGTAGCGGAGGGCGAATTCATTGGTGCCGATCGGCTGCATGATGCCGATCACGACGGCGGGTCGGGAACTTAGTCGGTTGATGGGATCCTCGTCTTTGGGCGTGGCGAAGTCGTCGTGGTATCCAAGAAACTGGCTAATGAGGGCACCGGCTGAGACGCCGCCGCAGCAGAGCTTTTTAGGATCGATGTTCCATTCCTTTGCGTTGGAACGGATGAACTGGACGGCACGGGCACAGTGACCTGCGATGTCGCGATAATCCATGCCTTGGGCGAGAAAGGGGTAGTTGCAGGAGATGACGGCGTAGCCGGCCTTGCGATAGGTGTCGAGGGAGCTGCGCCCGCCTCGCTCGAGCTGGTTCTTGTCGCCGCCACGGAAGCCTCCGCCGTGGAACCAGACGAAGACCGGAGCTGGGTTATCGTTTTTTAAAGCCGGCCAGAAATCGAGGACGTTGCGCTCGTGTTTCGTGTCGTATTGAATATTGCGTTTTGGCGCGGTGGGATCAGCGTGACAATTTGAGATCACGGCGAGGAGTAGGGCGAGGCGAAGCGCGTTCATTTGTGTAATGCTCGTTCGTGATCACCGGGGATCAAGAAAAAAGGACGGTTAAGGAGGTCATTGAATCGTGCAAGGGAAGCGTGGTTTGACTCGTATGTTTGCGATGCGGCCTTTGCGATTCATCTTGTTTCTCTCCTTTGGTTTGCCCGGGGTGCTTCCGGGTGCGGAGGTGTTGGGAATTTTTAAGGAGAGCTGCGTCAAATGTCATGGGCAGGACGGGAAAATGAAGGGCAAGGTGAATTTGCTGGAGCTTCAGGATCTGGAGGGCTTAAAAAAGAAGCCTGAGTTGCTGCAGGAGATCATTGAAGCGATTGATTTTGAGGAGATGCCTCCGGAGGATGAGCCGCAGCTGGCGAAGGAAGATCGGGTGAAATTTCTTTCCGATTTGCAAGCCTTGCGCGCAGAGGCGTTGGCTGGAAAGAAGAGCTACGCGCCGACGCCGATTCGACGGATGAATCGATTCCAATACCACAATGCGGTTCAGGATCTCTTTGGGTTGAACTGTGTCGTCTTCACTCTCCCCGAGCGGATGATTCGTGATCACAAGCAATACTTTCAGCCCGAAACCGGGAAGATGGCAAATTTGGTGAGGGTGGGCAGCCGGCCTCTCGGAAAGTCGCAATTGATCGAGCCAAGGTTGGGGAATGTCGCGGCTTTTCCGCAGGATTTGCGGGCGGAGCATGGCTTCGATAACCAGGCGGACCATCTTTCGATGTCGCCGCTGCTCATGGAGTCGTTCCTAAATCTGGGGCAATCGATCACCGGGAGCCCGGATTTTGGACCGAAGCGGGTGGCGATTTGGAGGGAGTTCTTCGAGCAGCCTCGTGGCCAGGGAGAGATCTCTTCCGTCGTGAGAGAAAGGTTGGACACGTTTCTGAGGAAGGCTTTTCGGGGAAGGGTGGATGAGGTGGTTGCCGAACGTTATGCGAGATACGTCGATGGGCAGCTGAAAGCAGGGGTGACTTATACCGAGGCGATGAAAGCGGTGGCGGCGGCCGTGATTTCGTCGCCAAGGTTTCTGTATCTCTATGATGGTGCCGGGAGCGAAGGGGAGCTTGATGGCTTCGAGCTGGCCTCCCGCTTGTCGTTTTTTCTCTGGGGAAGTTTTCCGGATGAAGAATTATTAGAGCTGGCGGAATCAGGTGAGCTTTTGAAGAAGGAGGTTTTGAGAAGTCAGTATGAGCGGATGGTGAAGGATCGGAAACTGAAAAGGTTCTGCGATTCCTTCCCGGCGCAGTGGTTGCAACTGGATCGGATCATTTCGTCGGTACCGGATCCGAAGAAATTCCCGCAGTTCTACTTTTCGAAATATCGCAACAGCATGCACATGATGATGGAGCCCTTGCTCTTATTTGAGACCGTGCTGATTGAAAATCTTCCGGTCACCCAGCTCATTGATTCGGACTTCACTTATCGATCCGGGCATCTCGAGAAGGCTTATGGTGGTTTGGGCTCGGCGGGAAAAAAGAAGGGCGGACAGGTTACGGTGTTGGACTTCCACCGGGTGCCGGTGACGGATCGTCGGGTCGGTGGTGTGATCACGAATGCCGCAGTCATGACCATGACCTCTGGTCCCGAGCGAACCCAGCCGATCACGCGGGGAGCCTGGATGGCCGGGGTCATTTTCAAGAATCCACCCGAACCTCCTCCTGCCGACGTGCCGGCCCTGGGTGAAAAACCGAGTGAGGGAGAGGAACATCTGACCTTGCGGGAGAGGCTCTCGATGCATCGTGAGCGGGCTGATTGCCGCGGATGTCACGAGCAGATTGATCCACTGGGATTTGCGCTTGAGAACTTCAATGCCATCGGGATGTGGCGTGAGAAGTACGAGAATGATCGGAGAGTTGATATGGAGGGGACCTTATTTCGTAAGCATAATTTTAGCAATGTGGTGGAATTCAAGGATGCCATCCTGGCGGAGAAAGATCGCTTTGTGAAAGGGTTGGCAGGCCACCTTTTGTCGTTTGCCTTGGCGCGGGAGTTGGGCACGGCCGATGAAATTGCCCTGGATGGGATTGTGAAGCGGACGGCTGCGGAAGGATACGGAATGAAAGTTCTGATCAGGGAAGTAATTTTGAGTGAGCCCTTTTTGGCGAAGGCGAATGAAGTGAAAAAGAAACTTTGAAACGATGACAACACGACGTGGATTTTTGAGAGGACTGGGCGGAGCTGCTTTGGCATTGCCGTGGATGGAGAGCATGGGGTCGCAGACTCTGGCGAGTGGGGTGGCGAAGCGAATGGCTCATTTCTATGTTCCCATCGGCGTGGTGCGCCGTGGCTTCTTCCCGGGTGAGGCGGACTCGGTGATTCCCAAGGGGAACCTGGGGAATGTCATGAAGTCGCTTGGGAAGCAGAATCCGAATTACAGCGTCAATCCGCTCGGTCAGTTGACTCCGACGATGTCTCCCCTGGAGGGAGTCAAAGATAAAGTGAATCTCATCACAGGAATGGACCGGACTTTCCAACAGGGGACGGACGTCCATGCGCAATGCGCATCGTGTTACCTCAGTAGTGCGCCAGCATACACTATCAAGGGGACCGCTTGGCCTCTTGATCGCACGCTCGATCATTTGGTGGCGGATGTGGTGGGAAAGAAGACGCCGTTTTCGACTCTTGAATTCAGTTGCAACAGTCACAAGGACAACAAGGAGTCGATCTACTTCGATAATATTTCATGGTATGGGACGGGCCATTTGGCGCCATCGATCCGCGATCCCCGGAAGATGTATCATCGCTTGTTTTCGACCACGGAGATTGATCGCTATCGGGACATTACCGACCTGGTCCTCGAGGATGCGCGGTCGATGAAGAGGGAGCTGGGCTATGCCGACGGGCAAAAGTTTGCGGAGTATTTTGATTCGATCCGGGCCATTGAAACCCAGATGGACCGGTTGGAGTCGATGAAAGGAGAGTTGTCCAAGGTGAGCTTTGACGAGCCTCCGGAAGCCTATTTGCCACGTGGAGAGTATATTCGGCTTATGGGCGATCTGATGGTGGTGGCTTTGCAGTCCGGTCTGACGAATGTAGCCACCTTCATGGTGGGGCCCGAGCGATGGGATACTCCGTATCTTTTCGATGGACTCTTCAATAAACCAATGAGTCACCATGGCATGTCGCACAATCAAACCAAGATGATCAATCAGCTTCTCAAGGTGGATCGATTTCACATGGAGCAGTATGTCTATCTTCTTGAGAAAATGGATCGTGTCATTGAAGTCGATGGGACGACCTTATTGGATAATACCCTTTTCACCTATGGGTCCGGTCTTGGCGATGGATCCACCCATCAATACAATGATCTCCCAATCGTCATGGCGGGAGGTGGTAAGCAGGTTAAGGCCGGCCAGCACATCAATATGCCGGAAGGCACACCACTCGCGAATCTGTGGCTGACGCAGGCGAAGATGATGGGAGCCGGTATGCCGCGCTTTGCCGACAGCACCAGCGAGATCGATGCGATTAAGGCATAGGGTGACTGTTGGCGGCTCTCATCAGAAAGTTCTTCTTGGTTTTTTGGTGTTGGTTGGATTTTGCGGTCTCGGAATGGCTGTCTTTAGTGGCCTTAACAGCAACAAAGGTCCGACACTCGTGGTGAGAGTGAAAAATCAGGAGGAAGTGATTGAGGGGCTCACTGAGAGTGTCAGCAAGAGAAGGTTACGGTTGGAGAATTTTGAGGGCTTTCAAAGCGCCGGTAAACTGGCTGCAGTGAAACGAGAGGAGATGCTCAAGGAGGGAAAATTGATCAGTCTTCATCAGGAGAAGGTCGCCGACCTCCAGGATAGGGTTGAAGCAAATGAGTTGAGCTTTGAGGAGTATCGCGATCAATATCGTCAGCGGGAGAGATCTCTTGCCAAGGGAGAGCTCATTGATCTTTCCGAAACGAAAGGAGAAGGATTTGAAGCGTGTAAAATTCTCGGCATCAGCCCGCTTCATCTGAGAGTGATGCGGAAAGCCGGTCCCATCGGAATTCCCTACCAAGAGCTTCCCCGAAGTGTGCAGGAACGCTTCCAATTTGGAGCCGGGGAAGCGGCAGTCTACGAGCGGAGAGTGGCTGTCGTGGAGGCGAAGAGAGATGAAAAAATTGCGGCTTTCCGGAAGAAACAAAAAGCGATGAAAGCGGAAGATGCCGTGGCTGATTTGAAAAGGCAGATTAACGAAACAACTTTAGGGATTCGCAAGCAGGAAAATCTCGCGACCAAACTTGATGGCGATGCCAAGGTCTGGGAAATGAAAGCGAAGGCCCTGGACCGGAAAGCGAATGCCGCGCGCAGCGCCGGAAGGGTCACTTCCAATCCGGGACATGCCCGCCAGGCCCGCAGGAAGGCCAGTGATTTTAAGCGCCAAGCAGATGACGCCCGGGCCGCAGCCCGGAGAATGGAAGCAAATTTGATCGAGCTTGATAACCTCCTTTTGGAAAGGAAATGAGTGATTTTGCTCCCCGATCCCGGGAGGTGGGAAGCCTGCTTCTCGGAGGAGGGGTTTTCCTCGTCATCGGCGCGGTGGTCTTGTCCCTGATGGAGTCGGGTTATTCCGGGGCGGCGGCTGCTTCCAATGAGAACCAAGATCTGGAATATTTGATTGAGAGAGGGCAGTCTCAACTGGCGAAGGTGAGTGTTGAGATCGGGATCGAGAGGAAGAAGTTCGTAAGGTGGGAGGAACAATTGGCTGCTGGCCGCGAATACCGGCGGCTTGAAGATGCGCTGGGTTTGGCTTCCAGCGAGAATGCAGATCTCATTCTTGCTGTCTCCAATGTGGAAAAGGAGATCGAGGATTTGGAAGCAAAGCGGCTTTCCTATCAGGGTAGGATGAGAGACCGGCTGTGGGCTCAATTCACCAATCAGGAATTGAAGGAGGACTCCCTGTTGAGGCCCTCGGAATTTAAGAATGCCATCATCACCGGGGTTGATGCTGCGGGCCTGATGATCAGGCACCAAAGCGGGGTTGCCCGTATCCCGGTGGCTCATCTGTCTCCCGGATTTCGCGAGAAACTGGATCTGAATTTGGAGGAGGCCGCGGAGATGATGTCGAAAATATATTCGCGTGACGCGAAGCTGAGGAGGGGCCAGGAAGATCGCGGGAGTGAAGGAATCGAAACGGCGGCAATGAAAGCGGCCGCGCAGCGCGGCAAGACGTTGGCAGAGGGAAAAGTGAAAGTGACCAAGCTCCTAAAGCTGATAGCCTTTGCCGATGCCGAAGCCGCCAATGCGCGTTCCCAGGACCGCCGCTCCAAGAGTCGTTCTGCTCAAGGGAGTCTTGAGACATGGATTCAACGGGCCAATCGTTTTGAGCAAGTTGCGATGAACTATCGGAACCAGTTTGCCGCCACGGTTCTCGCCGTGCGGGAGATCGACCCTGGCTACAAGGTGCCCGGCCGATGATTCATCATCTTGAGTGATCGAGTTTAGTTCTCCTGTGGTTCGGAGGGTGTTTCCTTGGCTGGTTGGTCGAGGCGCTCAAAGCGGGCCCCTTCGGAAACATCCCAAAAGAAGAACGCTGAGCCTCCAAAGACCACGACGATGGCGAGGGCAAACAGGAGGAGGAGAAAGTTTTTCATCACAGACAGCCTAACGGGGTCCGGGCGGATGCAAAACAAAAAAGGCCCGCCGAATCGCAGGGCGATCAAGCCAGGGAGAAAAGCGGAGCGAACTGGTAGAAGCTAAGAGCCAATCGCTAAGAGCCGACGTCGTGAACCTTGTTGCTCCATAGTTTCCCTGGTTGCTAGCGAAGGGTGACCCGCAAGCGCAGGAATCGACGTAGGCCGGGGGAGGAGCTGGTATATTCGATGGTGGTGGTGTCGCCGTTGTTGATGGGGAGTCCGGCGGTGAATTCGCTGCTGGCATCGATCCAGGTGTCGAGGTCGTTGGACGATTCGATGGTGTAGCTGACGTCTTCGACGCCGGTATTGACGGTATAGGTGAAGGCCGTCACGCCGGGGGCGGTGGAGATCACCGGGCGCGTGTCGCCGAGTGCATGGTCGAGGATTGAATCGGCACCGGTGAAGGTATCGGTTGCGCTGAGGCCGGGGTTGCCACCCGGGATGGCGCTGGCATGCCAATTGGTGGCGACTGCGTGGTCCGGATTGGATGGCGGATTGATGAGGGTGAGGGTGAAGCCATGACCGTCCGGGGTATCCGGCCATGGGGAGGTGTCGCTGTAGGTGAATTCCCGGATGGTGTTGCCAGCCGCGTCTTCGAGTTTGATGCGCTCGCCATCGTTGCTTAGATCGCCGCGGAAGCTGCCGAGGATGTTTGAGGTGTCCGGGAAGTCGTTGATGTTACCAACGATTATGAGGCTCTGCCCTGGTGGGATGGTGGGGACAGGGCGAATGCCGGAGCTGTCGATATCGAAGGTGAGTCCGGCACTGAAGCGCAAGCCGCTGAGGTCGATGTTTTGGTTGCCAATGTTGGTGAGCTCGATGAATTCCTGTCCGTCGTCATCGTTCTGTGGGTGGTAGTTGATCTCGGTGATGGCGAGGTTGCTGGCGTCGGCGGGAACGGTGTCTACCAGGAAGGTTGCACTGTTGAGCGCTGACCACTCACCGTTGTGCAAGGTGCGTGCGTTGGCCAATACGGGCTGGTCGAGGGTGATTGCTCCGCTGTAGGTGATCGCATCGGGGGAAATCCCAGCGGCGCTGGCTGGTTGGGCGACGAGGCGTGGCATGAGTAGCAGGTCGCTGTTTCCGACTGACGAATTCATCAGCTGGAAGGCGAGGATGTTCTCGCCGACGACGAGCTCGTTGATGCCTGAGGACGCATCGAAGATATCGTAGACGAGCGCGAGGGCGTCCGATCTGGAATCGGAGTCGGTGTTGAAATTGATCGGCTCGGGGAAATTCCCGGAATCTGTAATGCGTTTGCCGTTAATGTAGCAGACGAAGCCGTCTTCGTATTTTAGATGCAATGTGAGTAGGCCGATGGCGTCGAGCGCAGTTTGGTCGGCGATATGGAAAGGAACACGGACGTAGGCGCTGGCGTGGTTGCCTTGCATATCGGTCAAGGGGAGATTGATGAGTGGATCGTAGGTGCCCGGGGAGGATTCGAAGCCGGTCGCAGTTCTTCCTTGGATCCAACTGCTGTCATCAAAGCCGATTTCCTGCCATGTCTCGCCGAGGCTGTCGTTGCTAGGTAGAAATGCGGTGGCTGGTGAGACTTCTTCGAGAAGGACCGTTTCATCACCGCTGGTGGCCGGGGTTCGTGGATCCGAGCCGTCGAGCGTGTAATAAATTGTTCCGGCTGGCGCGGACATGCTGAGATTGAAGCCGCTCGCGACCTGCCCGCCGTGTTGGTTGTAGCCCGGCGCGGCGGTGTCTGGATAGAGGTCCTGTGATTTGAGCTGATTGAAAACGATATTGGTGCGAGCGGGGAAGTAGGTGTTGCGGCGGAAGTTCACTTGAGTCTGCCACTCGCCCTCAACCGTGTAAGGATTTCCAGCCCGCTGGGCATCTCCCCAACGCGCAGATTCTGATCTCAGGGGAACGCGGAGGAGATCGACCCATTTGTCAAAAGTGGAGCGGATGCTGGTCGGGGTGAGTGCCCCGTTGTTGAACATATGGCGATGGATCCGGTCGGCAAATTTTAAACGGTATTCCTCGTTGGCGCGCAAACTTGTGTGGATACCGGTGGTGCGGGTGAAGATGTTTTTGGTGGTGCTGTTGGCGTTGGTTCCGAGCATGGTGCGCTCCGAGTCCCAGACGAAGAAGCGCCATTGGTCGGGGATGTCATGGCGGCGCGCGCATTGGAAGTTGTTGTCGTCCCAGTCCGAGTTTCCGTTGTAGAAATTGACGAGGAGGTAATCGATGAAGTTTTCCAGATCGAGGTGTTCTTGGATGGTGGCGTATTCAGCTGGTTCTTCGACGCCGGCCCGGGCGAAGTTTACGAGCTCGTTCCATTCATCGAGTGTGCCATCGACGGTGTACATTGCGGAGGTTGGAGTGCGTGATGATTTGAGCGAATCCCAATCCTCTTTCTTTCCTCCGAAAGCTTCGACGTGTGACTCGGCCTCGATGCGTTCGATGGTGTTCATGACTCCCCAGTAGAGGCCGTTGACGTAGAGATGGACGTGATCCTGTTTGGTCGTGGGTTGCCCCATTTGGGTTTGCAGATCACGCGCGAGTTGGTCGCGGATGTAGAGGGCATCGCGTTGTTGACCGGAGCTTGGGTGGAACCAGGAGTCGCCGTTTTGACCACGGAATAGATAGCCGTTGACGGTGTCGGGTTCGTCATCGTCACCGAAGAGCGGGAATTCGAATTTCGAGGGGCCGTAGCTGCTGCGGAAGATCAGGCGCATGTTGTGTTTTTTACGACTGGTGGCACGGCTGGCATTTCCGAAAATGCGGATCCCGCAATTCACCTGCGCTTCCTGACCGTGTGGGAAATCGAAAAATTCGGCGGACACGGGGCGCTCCCATTGTTCGCCGCGACCGTTGACGGAGTTCGAGTAGATGCCACCGACCGCTGGGTTGGTGCTCGGGTTAAACCAATCGTCGATCTCCATAACGAGCGACACGGTCGGCAGTGAGCGAAGGGAGGCTTTGAGTTCGGCCTCGGACGCGACACTTTTGTCGAAGGCGTAATCCGCGATGACATTTGATTGCCAGCGATTTGGATAGCCGGTGGGATTGTTCGGTTGATCGAGAACGTCATTGAGAAAGATGAAGGTGGAGGTGTTGCTCTTAAATGGTCCCTCGGTGGCGGTGAAAGCTCCGGCACGAATGGTAGCAGTGGTGGTGATGTTGAGAGGTGCGGAGTAAAGCGTGCCGTTGCCGGGCGATGGGTCGCTGCCATCGGTCGTGAAGTAGATGTCAGCGCCGGCCGCGGTGGTGGTGAGGTTTAGGTCGAAGGGTGCTTCAAAAAATCCACGGTTGTGGCTGAATTCGACGGGCTCTGCGACGAAGCCCGAAATTGTGCTTGCGGCGTTCGCGCCACCGGGCGTTGGTGAGGTGAAATATCCGGTGCTGCCGCCGCTGCCAATGCCGTAGGAAATGCCAGAGTATTGTCGGGGATAGGTTGGTGTGAATTCCTGGCTGACTGTTGTTCCGTCTGGTTCGATCAGGGCAAGGTATTCGCCGCTGCCACTGAGTTTGAAGTTGGTGTGTAGGTTCGCGGCCGGGTCGCGACGGTCTTTTCCTGAAGCGAAGACAAGCAGGGATTCGCCAGCAGGAATTTCGATCGCCGGGAACATCCATTTGTTCGCGTCGGTGGCGTTGTCAGTGAGATGCCATCCGTCGAGATTGATGGTCGTTGCGCCCGTGTTTTCAATTTCAATCCAGTCAACTTCCTCGCTATCTTCATCGACGATCGGTCCGCCGTTGATGCTTAAGAATTCGCTGATGCGCGGCGTTGCCTGAACGCAGTTGAGCAGGAAAGTGAGGATGAGTAGGAGTGCGGAGGATTTCATTTGAGTTGGGTCCTGAAAGAGGTGTCGACGAGTTCGAGTGTGGGCTCAAAGAACGGATTGGTTAGCCGACATTGAGGGCGCGGCTGAGCGTATCCGGAGTGACGGTGTTCGGTGCGGGAAGGTTTGCCAGAGAGGCGGGGAGGGTGAGGATTAGGAGCCGGAGACTCATGGGAATAGGGTGCGGAAGGTAGGCGTCATCATAAGAAGAGCGGGAAAATTCCCCCGCTCCTTTGTCGATGCAACTGATGAGAGATTTCGGTTGAGTATGCTCTCAAGGTCATCCCCGGCAACCCTCAAATCCCGGAGAGTGGAGAGGACAAATCTCCGGTAGGAGAGCACGGGTGCTTCCCAAGCCTACGGGTTCCCGACATCATAGGCGCACCGAAGCAAGGGGTCTCTTGTTTGATTCGGTTTGAAAACTCGTTTCAATTCAAACGAGTTTTTCAGGGGGAACGTGATTTAGGGTCAAAAAAAAGCCCTGCGGCAAGATACTTGCGGCAGGGCTCTGAGGGAGATGAATGAGATTACGCGCGGCCCAGGTAGTTGCTGTCCTTGGTGCTCACTTTGATGACGTCACCCTGTTTGACAAAGAGGGGGACTTGCACGGTGAGTCCGGTTTCGAGAACGGCGGGCTTGGTCGGGTTGTTGGCGGTATCGCCTTTGAGGCCTTCGGAAGTCTCGGCGATCGTGAGTTCGACGTTGTCGGGGAGGTCGATGGAGACGGGATTATTCTCGATGAAGAGAATCTCGACGACCTGGCCTTCTTTAATGAAAAACTTGGCATCACCCACGAAGCCTTCATCGATGCCGATGCTTTCGAAGGAGACAGGGTCCATGAAGTGGTAGGTGCCGGGCTCGGAGTAGGAGAACTCGAGTTTCTGGCGGTCGGTATCGACAATGTCCACCTTTTCACTGGAGGCGAAGCGGATGGTTTTGGTTTTACCGGTCTTAAAGGAGCGGATGGTCGCCGCGATGAGGGCGTTTCCTTTTCCGGGAGTGCGGTGGTCCAAGCCGAGCACGACTCCGCGCTCACCTTCATATTGAATGCACTGCCCTTTTTTGAGGTTGGTTGCGACGGTTGCCATAATGACAAGGGAGGTAGGCGAGAGTCGGCCTGTGGTCAAGCGGGGACTGTGGTTATCAAAGCGCTTCGAACTTTCCGGCTTCGCGGTTTTTGCGGACTTCACCCGCTTTGAAAATCCGGCCGTTCATGGCGAGGTAAACCCCTTCGGCCGCGCTTTGGAGAGCCCCGATGGCGGTCCCGACATTAAAGATGGCATCGGTGATGCGGAAACGGGAAGGGGCCATCGCTCCGGTGAGGACGATGACTTTCCCGGGAATGCCCCGGAGTTCATCGGCCGTGGTGGCCATGGTATCGGTGCCGTGGGTGATGAGGATTTGGCTGTGATTGCTCTCTTCACACGCTTTGCGAATCTCAAGACGATCCTGACCGGTGATCTCAAGGCTATCTTTTCGAAAGAGGGAGATGAGTTCGTATTCGAGGTTTGCGCCCACATCTTCGAAGATATGGGGGACGGTGGACTCACCGACTTCGAACTCGGAGGCGGCGTCAAAGTAGACTTTGTCGATCGTGCCGCCGGTGGTGATAATAAGCATGATGAGGATTCTTAGTTTCGGGGAAAGAGCTTCAGAATGGAGTTCTCTCCGGCCGGAGTCTGCCCGATTTCCCAGACAATGACTCCTGCAAGTTTTTCCTTTTTGGCGAGCTTGAGTTTCTGGAGGGCGCTTTGCTGGTTGTCTCCGAAGAAGCCATCGACGGGCATGGTCTGATGCACCGTTTTTCCGTGTTCTTGAAAAAGCTGCTCGTAGGTTTTTATCTTGGCCCGGTCTTGAAGATCGCGGGCATAGCTGGCGATTCCGATGCAGAGCTTTTCGCGTGGGATGCCTTGTGATGTCCATTGCTTGATTGCGGCATGGGAGTGGGCAATCGCACAATGAGGGGGTTCCAGATCGTAGGTCATGAGGTGGATCCGATCGAGTTGTTCGACGAGTCCCCTGGGGATCTTGTGGCGGGGATGAAAAGCAGCGGTCACAAGAAAGTCTTTCCCAAGCCGGTCGTTCGTTTCGCGGCAGAGGGAAATGAAGCCTTCCATTTCGGCCTGTGTTCGTGGGTATTCCCAGTCGTAATCGACTCCGTCAAAACCATGTTCCTTCCTTAGCTCGAGGAGCGCATCAATGACCTTGGCCCGGAGCGCTGGCTTGGACGTGACCGCCGGGTAGTGGGTGTCTTTTTTCCAGCCGCCAAGACAGAGATGAAGTTTGGCTTTGCTCTTTTCACAGGCGTCCTGAAGCGTCGCCAGCCCCTTGGTATTTTTCCCAGCCAGCTTGATCGTGCCGTCTCCGAGGATTTCCGATCCAAAGAATACGACATCGGTGCACTTCGAAACATTGCCGAGGGCATTCCCGGTTAAGCGATAGTCGGGGAGATAACCGATGACTTTTAGTTCCTGTTTTTGGGACGTTTGGGCAATCCCCGTGCCCAGGGAAGTGAGCCAAAGAACCAAGGAGGCGATCATTATCCGGGTCATGACACATACCCTAGGAGGGGTATGTGGTCCACGAAGCTCAAATTTGCTTTATTTGCCTCCGGTGGTTGAAGGAACCCTGCCATAAATCTGGTATCAATTGCCTCCGATGAAACTTCGATCTTTCTTTTCCATCAGCCTGTCCTTGTCCCTTGTGTTCATGGGAGTTCTTTCCGCTCAAAAAATGCTTCGTGAAAATGTCGTCGAGGTGACCGCAGTGGGAGACGGGCTTTGTGTCAGCAATGCCTTCCAATCCAATATGGTTTTGCAGCGTGACAAGCCCATTACGATCTGGGGTTGGGCTGCCGCAGGGGAGAAGGTGACGGTGTCCTTCGGCGGAAAGTCTGTCGAGGCATCGGCTGACTCCAAGCGGGCTTGGGAAGTGACTCTTCCCGCGGTGCCTGCGAATGCCGAGGCACAGACTCTGACGGTGAAGAGCAAGAGTGGCTCATTGACGCTGGAGAATATCCTGGTCGGTGATGTCTGGCTGCTTGGTGGTCAGAGTAATATGGAGTTTGAGTTGGCGAAAGTGGATGATGGCATGATCGAGATTGCCTCGGCCAATTTCCCCGAGATTCGTCTGCTCACGATTCCGCAGGGTTATGGATTCGATGCCGTGAGAAGTTTCGAGCGACTGCACGAATGGAGTGGCTGGTTTGGCCGGCATTTCCGCAAGGGAGATTGGGATGTTTGCACGCCCGAAGTCGCCCGCAATTTCACCGCGATTGGCTACGTTTTTGGACGCCGCATTCATAAGGCATCGCAGGTGCCAATCGGCTTGATCGATGCTTCCCGGGGCGGCACCACTGTGGAGACCTGGACTCCTGAAGAGATCCTTAAGGAGATGAAGGGCAAGGAGACCCAGGCCAAGCTCAAGGAGTGGGATGAAAAAATCGCGACCTATGATGCCAAGGCCGAGTTGGCCAAAAGAATCGAAAACTATCAACGCAAAAAGAAGAAGGCGGCTGCGGATGGCAAGCCGCTTCCGGCGGACAGTGAGGCACCCTCGGATCTCAAGCCAGGCCCCGTTGCAGACCACAACCGCC
Source organism: uncultured Verrucomicrobiales bacterium (assembly GCA_913060685.1). Classification (GTDB taxonomy): domain Bacteria; phylum Verrucomicrobiota; class Verrucomicrobiia; order Verrucomicrobiales; family Akkermansiaceae; genus SW10. The sequence goes on along the minus strand of CAJXVQ010000018.1, from coordinate 8,244 downwards.
CGGGACATTGCTATTCGGGAATGATCACGCCACTGGAGGGGCTTTCCATTAAAGGGGCGGTCTTTCACCAAGGCTATAACAACTGTTTCGATGGCTCGGCGGGAGCGCGGATGTATTATCAGGTATTTGGGAAAATGATCACCTCATGGCGTGCTGCTTTTCATGATCCCACCATGCCCTTTTGTGTCATTTCACTTTGCTCGGCCGGGGAGCCACAGACCGGGGAGAATTTCCTGAAGCCCATGAACGATGCCGGTCCGTTGATCCGCGAGGCGCAGTACCAGACCTTCCGTGATTTTCAGAAGGGTGGAGATAAGGCGATTGGCTTCGCGAGTTCCTTTGATTTTCGAAAGAGCTGGTATCACCCGCAGATCAAAGTTCCTGCCGGCGAGCGCGCTGCCAAGTGGGCCATGGCCACCCAGTATCAAGTTCTGGGAGGAGGAGCCGATCAGTTTTGGCTCCCTCCCACCATTGAGAAAATGGAACCTGTCGAAGGGTCTCTTCAATTGAAGATGTCCACGAACATCACCACAAAGGATGATGGCGATGGCAAGATGATCGGCTTCGCAATTGCGGGTGAAGACCGCCGTTTCTACCCGGCGGAAGTAAACTACGCCACCGATGGGGTCGATAATCGCAACCGGCCGAAGCAGGTTCGCAACACCCTGGTGCTGAGCAGCCCGCATGTCACCAAACCTGTCCACTACCGCTATGCCTGGGCGCGCAATCCCATGGCGAACATCGTGAATTCCCGCCAGATCCCCATCGCGACCCAGCGGAGTGATGATTGGACCTTGGAAGAGACTCCAATGAGCTTCCCCGTCCCTGCCGGGATGGATGAGCGCTCCAAGCGCCGCCACCTCAGTGGCCGCATCCGCAAGGAACTGGAGCTGGGAGATACCGAGCGTCAGATCCAGGAAGCGGAAGCAACTTTAGCCGAACTGAAGGGAAAATTCCTCAAGGACAAGGAAGCTTGGGAGAAATCCAAGGCCAAGGAGTTGGAGAAGATGAAGGAAGGGAAATAGCCTTACTCTTTAAAAGGCCTTAAGTGTGATGAGTCATCTCCTCACCTCCGGTCACCAGGCTTTGGAAATGGAATCACCTTCGGCGGTTGGCCCCAATCAGGTGGGAAAGGGCGGAACCGTGGTGGATCATTTCTTAAAAATTCGATCCAACGCTCTTTGACCGTCTGAGTGCTCTTCGTCGAAAATGGAATATCCCAAAATTCCTCGTCGATTTTCTCCAACCGCTTCCTCTCCTCAAGTGAAGATCCCAAAGGAACAATCGAATCCAGAAGTTGATTCATCCATCGCGCCAGACTGCGATGACTCCCCCGGACAAATCGGATCTTGCACTTTCCATAGTCCTCACCCGGCCAAGCAGCCAGATAGAGCGATCCGTTGAAGAAGGTTTCAAAATTTTCGAGAAGCAAATTTAGAAAACCCTGGCTCGTATTGACGCAGGTGAATCTGGTCGTTGCATTTGTCAGAACCATTGGCTGGAAACAAGCGCCGACACTCCACTGGTCCTCATCCACCGGTAGGAGATCCATCCGCCACAATGAGAACCAGTGCCGCGGCTTCTTAAGATTGACCTCGGGTACCTCCTCGGATTTCAAACCCAGATAAGCCATCACTTGGCGGGTCAGGATAACTTCAACAATCATTGGTAGAAAAAAATTATTTTAGTTTCTCGGCGTCCTCCTCCGACACCTCTCTGGTCTCCACTCCCATCTCCTCAAAAAAGTCTGTGAGATAGTCCAAATACCCTCGCGAATCTCCCACCGTGTGGATTTTTAAGGAGTCTTCAATGGCTCCGAGAGACTTCAAGACATTCCCTCTTGAACACCCTTTCATCTCTTTTTGGCAAGAGGTCCAGAGATTTTCGCCCAGATTCCTCAGCCAAACATCCCGTTCTTTCTGGCCTTTAATCGCTTTCGGCGGACGCCCCTTCACGTGTCCCATCGCTCGCCGAAGCGCCGACTTCACAACTGAATCAGTAAGCCCGAAGTTGCCCTCTCCATTCTCACTGTCCCCATTGGCGGCAACATCAATCGTGTGAATGGCCATCTCCAGTTGCATCACCACTCCATTCAACGCCTCATTTTTCATCACATCCCGTCTGCTCATGCCCAAGATTTTCACCACCTTTTACGAAAGGCCATCCTAAAAAACAATCCTCTCTGCCAGGGCGAGCAGCTAGGGAGAAATGGCCCACGAATCTCACAAATTTTCACGAATCGCTTGGTTGAGGGAGATGAACGCCGAACGTCGAACATCCAATTTTGAGTGATGAATGGGGACTTGGTTGAGGGGGCCGAAAGCGGGAGCTGTTCGGCTACGGGGCTCGTCTTGCGGAATTTGAGCGTTCGATGTTGAAAGTTGAGCGTTGAACGTTCGAGGGCTTTCTACCGATCCATGGGGATGGGGTCGCTCGGGAGGACTTTCTTGCCTTCCCAGATGACTTCCTTGGTTTTGAAGTCGTAAGTCATGATGCGTGAGCGGCTGCCGGGGGCGGGTTGGCGGCTTGTTTTTGGGATCCATTTTTTGTGTTCGGCGATGATTTTTTCATGGCCGGGTTTCCCGATGAGGTTGGTCCACTCGTTGGGGTCTTTGACCATGTCGTAGAGTTCCTCGGAGCCATCAGCGTAGCGGATGTAGCGCCAGTTTTCAGAACGAATGCCGTGGTTGTGGTGGTTGTGAGTGGTGATGGCGGGGCGCTCGCGTTTGGTGGTGGCGTCCTTGAGTTGGGGCGTGAGACTGATGCCTTGAAGGTGGTTGGGGTTCTCGGCGCCAATGAGTTCGGAGAGAGTCGGGTAGATATCGAGGAGTTCGGCGGGCTGGGTGCAGCGGCCTTTATTGATGCCGGGGCCGGCGAAGATGAGAGGGACGCGGGTGCCGTCATCCCAGAGACTGTTTTTTCCGGTGATCCCTTTTTCTCCGATATGCCAACCGTGGTCGGACCAGAGGACGATGATGGTGTTGTCGGCGTAGCCATTGCGCTCGAGCGCTTCCATGAGACGGCCGATCTGGGCGTCGACGAAGGTTGTGCAGGCGAGGTAGCTGCGGGTGAGGTTCATCCATTCGTTGTGTTCCTCAAGCCAACGCAGGCGGGGCTCGGGGAGGGTCCAGTGCATATACCAGGAGAAGCGGGGAGTGTCGTCGCGGTCATCGCGCTTGATGAGAGGGAGCTTGGTGTCGGCTTCGGGGTGCAGGTCGAACCATTTCTCGGTGGCAAAACAGGGGACGTGAGGGAGGAAGAATCCGGCGGAGAGGAAGAAGGGTCCCTCGGGTTTGGAGTCGAGGGTTTTGACGGCCCAATCGGCGATTTTGTAGTCGCCTTTGTCTTCGTCCTGGTGGGGGAAGAGACCCCAGTCGACGAGGCGCATTTCGCTGGGAGTGTTGACGAGTTTCTTTTTGGGAAAAGGAGCGCCAGTGGCGCCGGGGCCGAGATGGTCGAACTCCTGGTCGGTTTTTTTGCGACCGTAGTTGCCGTGGTAGATTTTCCCGGCGGAGTAGGTGGTGTATCCGTGGGCTTTCAGATGTTGCGGGAGGGCGGTGAGGTCTTTGAACTCAGGGAGCTGGCGGAACCAGGGGGCGAGTCCGTAGATGCCGGTGGAGTCCGGGCGCAGGCCCATCATGAGGCTGGCGCGGGAGGAATTACAGAGAGGGGATTGGCAGTGGGCGTTGGTGAAAAGGGTGCCGCGGGAGGCGAGCTTATCGATGTGGGGAGTCCTGGCATTGGGATGACCGTCGAGACAACCGATCCAGTCATTCTGGTCATCGATGGCGATGAAGAGGATGTTGGGCTTTTCGGCAGCGAGGCCGAGGGAGGCGGTGAGGAGGGAGAGGAAAGCGACGCGCATGGGTCACTTTAAATAAACTTCGGCGTTAAAGTCGACCCGGGAACTCATTTCGGCCTCGCGAATGCGGTGATTTTGAATAACGCCGGGTCGTTTTTTCTCCCAGCCATCGACTTGCTCAAGCCAGCTGTCGAGGGCTTCGGTGGGGCCGGTGAGAGTGAGGATGACGTCGACAAACTGCTCATTCTCCGAGCGGTCGATGACGGCGTGCCAGACGATGATCTCTTCCGGGATGTCAGGCAGTTTACAGATTGAGGTGATTTCTCCGGCAATTTGGCGCTGGCCTTTTTTCAGCTGGAAGCGCTGAAAGAGGAGCATCGCAACCATAGTGGCGAGGATGACCGTGAAGTAGGTCAGGACTTGGCGGAGGCGACGAATGGACATGTGGAGATCGGCTTGCCGAACGCTAAGGGGTGGAGTAGATCTGAGCAATGATCTATCTCGATAACCACGCGACGACAGCGGTCCATCCCGAAGTGGTTGAGGCAATGATGCCTTTTTTGACAGAGCACTTTCATAATCCCTCGAGCGGTTATCGGGCGAGCCGGGTGGTGAGGAAGGCGATCGCGCAGGCGCGGGGCGAGGTGGCGGAGTTGATCGGGGCGAAGGAAGAGGAGATTGTTTTTACGGGATGCGGGACGGAGTCGAATAACATGGTCTTGAAGTCACTGGCGCGGGTTTACGGGCGGAAGACCTCGCGTGTCATCACCGGGGAGATCGAACACAGCGCGGTGTTACGACCGTGTCAGGCGATGGAGGATGTGGGGTTTGAGGTTCACCGTTGTGGGGTGGATGCGGAGGGGCGAATGCAGGTGGATCAATTTAGGGAGGCTTGCGAGGGCGCGGAGACGGGATTTGCGAGTGTGATGTGGGCCAATAACGAGACGGGAGTGATTCAACCGGTTGCCGAACTTTGCGAGATCGCGCGTGAGAATGGCATCGCCTTCCACACTGATGCGATCCAGGCCGTGGGGAAGATCGCTGTCGATGTGCGAGAAGTGCCGGTGGATTTTCTGAGTATCAGTGGACACAAGTTTCATGCTCCCAAGGGAATTGGGGCGCTCTATCTGCGGGAGGGAGTTCGCTTTGAGCCTCTCATCCGGGGTGGGGGACAGGAGGATGGTCGTCGCAGTGGGACCGAGAATGTTCCATACATTGTGGGGCTTGGGAAAGCGGCGAGTTTGATGCGTGTGGCGATGGAGAAAGATCAACATGCCGGGGTGGCCGCGAATCGTGACCACCTGGAGAAGCGACTGAGTGAGGAGATCGAGGGAGTGACGTTGAACGGGTCGCGGGAGCATCGTGTGCCGACCTGTGCGCATGTATCTTTTGAGGGATGCGAGGGGGCGGGGCTTTTGATCCTGCTCGATGAGTCAGGGGTTCAAGTTTCCACCGGAAGTGCCTGCATGACAGGCAAGCAGCAACCCAGTCACGTGCAGAAGGCGATGGGGATCTCAGACGAGCAGGCCAAGAGCAGCCTGAGGATCTCCTTTTCCTCTTTCACCACCCGCGAGGAGACTGATGAGGCGGTTGAGAAGATCAAGAAAGCGGTGGCCAAGCTACGGCAGGTGCAAGGCGGGAGCGGAGTGGGACCGGTGGTGGTTTACTCTTAAGGTGGCATGATCCGTCCCGGTGATGATCATTTGTTGGCTGCGATAGCCGCGAAGATACTGCTTCAACGAAGCGCAATTGTGGGAGAGCTTTACGATGGGCCCGGCTGGGGGAGGGTTCTTGTCAGCGGAGCCGATGAGGGATGGTCATGACCGGGACGGGTCATGCCACTTGCCTTTACTCCTTGGGAAGGTGTGGCTCCAGCGAGCTGGAGCGAGCCTGTTGGGCGGCAGCGGCTTGTCGCTCAAAGAGCTGGGCCAGGTGATCCTGCACGCGGAAGCGCCGTTCTCCCTTTTCCCGCTCGATGCGTTTTGAGGTGCCATCGGTCTGGATGAGATAGGCGTTCTGATTGTCGCGGAAGCAACTTTCGAGGATGCCAATGAGGAGCTTTTTGGATGAAGTGTCGACGATGGGGGTCATGAGCTCGACCCGTTTTTCGAGGTTGCGGGTCATCCAGTCGGCCGAGGAGATGAAGACATTACTATCTCCGCCCTGGTGGAAGTGGAAGATGCGCATGTGTTCGAGTTGTTGGTCGATGATGGAGATGACCTGGATATTTTTGGCCTCCCGGCGTTCCCCTGGTTTCAGGCAGCAGATGCCGCGTATGTTGAGCTTGATTTCGACACCGGCTTTGGAGGCGGCGTAGAGGGCGTCGATCATTTCCTTGTCTTGGAGGGAATTCATCTTTGCCATGATGCGGGCCTCCTCTCCTTCGAGGGCACGGGCCGTTTCTTCCTCGATGAGGCTGATGAGGGTGCGCTTGATCTGGGTGGGCGCGGGGACCAAAATACGAAAGTTCTCCAACTTGGTGCGTCCGGTGACGGCATTGAAGAAGATGGAGGCATCAGAACCGTAGTCGGGTCGGCAGGTGAGATAGGAGATGTCGGTGTAGAAACGGGCGGTGATCTCGTTATAGTTCCCGGTGCCGAGGTGAACGTAGCGTTTCAGACGACCGTCTTCATTCCTCACCACGAGGGTGATCTTGGCGTGGGTTTTGAGGCCTTTCACTCCGTAAAGCACCTGGGCTCCGGCGCGGCGGAGTTCCTCGGCGCGGTCGAGGTTGTGGGCTTCGTCGAAGCGGGCCTTGAGTTCGACGAGGGCGGTGACTTGCTTGCCTGACTTGGCGGCGTGGATGAGGGCGTCGACAATCTGTGAGTTTTTGGCAGTGCGGTAGAGGGTCTGCTTGATGGCGAGGACGTGGGGGTCGCGGGCGGCTTCTTCAATGAAGCGGACAACCGGGCGATAGGACTGGTAGGGATGGACGAGGACGATGTCCTGTTCCTTTTCGAGGATCTCGAAGATGCTGCGGGTCGGGTCAATCTTGGGTGACTCGGCTCCGGAAATCGGGGCGGTGCGGAGGTGATTGTAGCCATCGGCCATCGCAAGAGAGAAGAGATCGGCGAGGGCAAGCGGGGCGTTTCTGGTAAGGTAGACTTTCTCAATTTCGAGATCGAGAAGCTCGATGAGCTGTTGGGTGAGGGCGCTGTCCTGGGAGGTTTGGAGGCGGACGGGAAATGATTGGCCGCGGGCGGTGACGACTTGGTGGATCTCCTCGGCGAAGTCGTGCGCTTCGTCCTCATTGGCGGGAATGTCAGTGTTCCGGGTCAGACGGAAGGTGGTGTGAGCGGTCAGTTCTTCACCGGGGAAGAGTGAGGAGCAAAAGTGTGCCACGAGGTCCTCAAGGAGGACGAAGCCACCCTCGTTGACGAGGGCGGTGCGGGGGACGGAAGCGGGGAGAGGGAGAATGACGATACGTTCTTCGGAGCTTGTCGGGTCGAGGACGGAAAGGGCGAGACAGACGCGGAGCGAGGGAATGATTTGGCGGGAGTTCCCGGCAGTGAGGAGGAGTGGTGAGAGAAGGGGAGCGATGCTGGTTTCGAAGTAGTAGGAGAGGTTCTCGACTTGGTGGGATTCCAGATCCGAGATGGAGTGGAGGGGGAGACCTTCTTGTGAGAGGGCGGGGAGGAGTTCTTTTTGGAAGAGACGTTCCTGGTCTTTTTTGAAACGGCGAACGCGCTTATCGATTGCTTCGAGCTGTTCACCGACATCAAGTCCGGAGATGTCGCGGACGGTGGGAGCGGATCGCTTGAGGGTGTGGAGGCCGCCGATGCGGACCTGGAAGAATTCATCGAGATTGGAGCCGGTGATGGCGAGGAATTTGATGCGGTCGAGAAGAGGGAGATCGGGGCGAAGGGCTTCGTTTAGGACACGTTGGTTGAACTCGAGCCAGGAAATTTCGCGGTTGATGTAAGGAGGCTTCATGAAAATGGATGGTGAGAAATGAGACTAGGCGCTTTCGGTGAGCACGACCTTGAGGCCAAAGAGGTTTTGAAAAAGGTCGGCCTTGGAGGGGAGGGCGAGGCGTTCGGCGGAGGCGTCGATGATTCCTTCGAGGTGGAGGGTGGCTTTGCCATCACTGATGGTGACGGTGAAATCCTTGATGCGTTGCGAGTGGGTGCGTTCCAGGGCATCGGCGACGCGGAGCATTGCCGAGAGCTTGGCAACGCGGATGCGATCGGGGGGGGAGAGCTTTTTGTAGTGGGTGTGGGAAAGCTGTGGGGTGGCTTTGCGATGGTAGCGGGTGATGAGGGCGACGACGAGGCGGTCGGGATCGCTGAGGCCGAAGATCTCGGAATGGCGGATAATGTAGAGGCCGTGGAGCTCGTGGGATTTTGGGGAGATGTGGTTGCCGACCTCGTGAAGAATGGCGGCGACTTCCAGGAGCTGTCTCTTATACACATCTGACGCTGCCGACGATCTACTCTGTGTAG